>JBOGZI010000197.1:0-8147 GCA_050697275.1 Solirubrobacterales bacterium
GTGATCGGCGACTCGGTCAGGGCCGCGGCGCCGGCCGCACAGGGTGCGGGGCTGCGGCGGCCCCCCAAGCGCGAGGGCGGCGGGGGCGGCACCGCCACCTCAGCCGCCAGCGAGGACCTCGTCTCCCCCCTGCAGGGGACGGTGCTCAAGGTCGCCGTCGAGGAGGGCGCCCAGGTCGCCGAGGGCGACCTGATCTGCGTGATCGAGGCGATGAAGATGGAGAACGAGATCAACGCTCACCGCGAGGGCAAGGTCTCCCAGCTCCCGATCTCCGAGGGCGCCTCGATCGGCTCGGGCGACCTGCTAGCGCGTATCGAATAGTGCTCGTCGCGCGGGTGGCGCCGAGCCGTCGTCCACGCGCCCTCGCGCGTGTGCGACGGCGTAGGCGACAGGACCCGCGCGCCGGGCCCTACTTCGCGCCGAGCTTGGCGGCGGCGTCGCGGAGGTTCTTGACCGTCGCGTCCGGGGCCTTGCGGCCCTCGAGCTTCTCTCCGCTGCGGTTGACCCAGATCACCGGCACGTTCATCTTCAGGCAGGGCGCGATATCGGCGTCGTAGCCGGAGGCGATGTGCACCCATCCCTTCTTGCCGCCGATGCGGCGGGCGGTCTCGCGGAAGTGGGTGTTGTCCGGCTTGTAGGAGCGGACCTGCTGCGCGGTGACGACCAGGTCGAGCTCAGTGCGGAGATGCCGCCGCGAGATGCCGAGCAGCTTGTCGTCGACGTTGGAGACGATGCCGATCTCGTACCGGTCCTTGAGCCGGTCCATGGCGGCGTTCGCCTCGCGAAAAGGGGGCCATGACCCCACGCTGTCGGGAAGGAACTGGGCCCGGGAGGGCTCGAGGGTCCAGCCGATCTCCTCGGCGGCGTCCACCGCGGCGCGCCGCAGGACCTCGGCGTAGAGCTCATAGGAGCCCGACATGATCTGGGCCTGGATCTCGAAGAAGCGCTCGAGCAATGCCTTCGTATCGAGGGTCAGCCCGTCGCGCTCGGCCTCCCTGTCGAAGGCGTCGGTGATCCCGTTCTCCCAATCGATCAGGGTGCCGTAGCAGTCGGTGGTCACCCACTCGATCTCTTTCAGCTTCGGAAGGGCCATCAGCGCCGCGGGATTATCGCAATTTGCATAGGCCGCACCTCCACACCCCATGCCTCGCGGGGCCGGGATTGCTCGTATAGGCTCCCTCGCCGCCCGTGGATCTGCTCGAGTACCAGGGAAAGCAGCTGTTCGCCGGCCATGGTGTTCCCGTGCCCAGCGGCAAGCCCGCCGACACGGTGGAGAAGGCCGTGGCCGCAGCCGAGGAGATCGGCTACCCCTGCGTGATCAAGGCGCAGGTGCAGATCGGCGGGCGGGGCAAGGCGGGCGGGATCAAGGT
Organism: Solirubrobacterales bacterium; assembly: GCA_050697275.1. Lineage (GTDB taxonomy): Bacteria > Actinomycetota > Thermoleophilia > Solirubrobacterales > 70-9 > JBOGZI01. Next base: position 1,371 of record JBOGZI010000197.1, read on the forward strand.
CGCCGAGAACCGCGAGGAGGCCGAGGAGCACGCCAGCGCGATCCTCGGCATGGAGATCCGCGGGCCCCGCGGCGAAGGGCCCTTCACCGTGCACGAGGTCTGGGTCGAGCGCGCCTCCGAGATCGAGGCCGAGTACTACACCTCGATCATCCTCGACCGCTCGGCGAAGAAGCTGCTGGCGATGCTCTCCACGATGGGCGGCATGAACGTGGAGGAGATCGCCGAGAAGGACCCGGACGCCCTGCTCCGCCGCTACGTCGAGCCGGGCGAGGAGCTCGACGAGGAGTCGGGGACGGCGCTCGCCGCGGATGCGGGGGTGGACGAGGACGTGCGCGCCAAGACCGGCGCCCTGCTGGCGAAGCTCTACGACGCGGTGCTCGCCACCGACGCCACCCTGATCGAGGTCAACCCGCTCGTGGTCACCAAGGATCGGGAGGCGATCGCGCTCGACTCGAAGGTGACGATCGACAACAACGCCCTCTTCCGCCATGAGGACCTGGCCGAGCTCGAGGAGAGCTACATCGAGGACCCCCAGGAGCGGCTCGCCAAGGAAAAGGGGCTCACCTACGTGAAGCTCGACGGCAACATCGGCATCCTCGGCAACGGCGCCGGCCTCTGCATGTCCACCCTCGACGTGGTGGCGCAGGCCGGCGGGGATCCCGCCAACTTCCTCGACGCGGGCGGCGGCTCCAAGGCGGACGCGATCGTCGACGCGCTCGAGGTGATCATCTCGGACGAGAAGGTGGTGGCGATCCTGTTCAACATCTTCGGCGGCATCACGCGCTGTGACGAGATCGCCAAGGGGATCATCGAGGCCTCGCAGCGGATCGAGATCAAGGTTCCCCTGGTGGTGCGACTGGACGGCACCAACTCCGAAGAGGGCCTCGGGCTGCTCGCGGACGCCGACCTGCCCAACCTGCACGTGGAGAAGACGATGCTGGGCGGCGCCGAGAAGGTGGTCGAGCTGGCGAAGGCGGCCTGATGTCGATCGTCGTCGACACCGACACCAGGCTGGTCATCTCCGGCCTCACCGGCCGGGAGGGCAGCTTCCACGGCCTGCGCAACCGCGACTACGGCACCGACGTGGTCGCCGGGGTCACCCCGAAGAAGGGCGGGCAGGACGTCGAGGGGATCCCGATCTACGACACGATCAAGGAGGCCGTCGACGAGAAGGGCGCCAACACCTCGATGATCTTCGTCCCGGCCCGCTTCGCCGCCTCGGCGATCGACGAGGCGATCGAGGCAGGGGTCGAGACGGTGATCGCGATCACCGAGGGCATCCCGGTCCACGACATGCTCAGGACCTACTGGAGGGCGAAGGAGGCCGGGGTCCGGTTGATCGGCCCCAACTGCCCCGGCGTGCTCAGCCCCGGCAAATCGAACGTGGGGATCATCCCGGCGCAGTTCTTCGACCCCGGCCGCATCGGCGTCGTCTCCAAGTCGGGCACGCTCACCTACCAGATCGGCAACGAGCTGAAGCAGGCCGGCGCGGGCAACTCCTCGATCGTCGGGATCGGCGGTGACCCGATCGTCGGCTCGGACTTCATCGACATCCTCACCCTGTTCGAGGAGGACGAGGAGACCGAGCTGATCGTGATGGTCGGCGAGATCGGCGGCGACGCCGAGGAGCGGGCGGCCGAGTTCATCGCCGAGAACGTGAGCAAGCCGGTGGTCGCCTACATCGCCGGCTTCACCGCCCCACCGGGCAAGCAGATGGGCCACGCCGGGGCGATCATCTCCGGCTCCTCCGGCACCGCCGAGGCGAAGAAGGAGGCCCTGGAGGCGAAGGGCGTCCGGGTCGGCAAGAGCCCGACCGAGACCGCGCAGATCGCGGTCGAGGCGATCGGCGCCCGCGCCTAGTCCGAGCCTCCCCGGGTCAGGCGGTCTGTCACCGGCGGAGCTTCGCCCGCGCCCGGCCCTCGAACCTCCCACCGCCGAGCTCCCTGGCGGCCCGCACCGCCTCCTTCGGGCTCAGGTAGGTGGACCAGGAGGCGATCTTGCCCGCCTCCACCACCCAAAGGCCGCCAAAGCGCCGATCGACGCGCACGCCCTGGTTGTCGATGCCGCGCTCGCGGCAGATGCCCACGACCTTGCCGGGGGCGACCTCGGCGATGTCCTCGAGGTCGAAGCTGTACTCCTTCCAGGAATCGAGGTAACGGCGCATCCCCCGCTGCACGTCGTCGTGACCCCAGAGCAGATCCCCGTCGGGCCGCGAGGCGCGCTCGTCCCAGCGGATCAACGGGTCCGCGAGCGCCAGGGCGATCTCGCAGTCCCGATTGCCGTAGGCCTGCAGCGCGATCTTGACCAACTCCAGCGAGGCCGGCATGGCCAGCAGGGTAATGCCGACGCGAGCACGGGACCATCCCTCTTTCCGGGCTGGCCCACACCCCCTGGCTGCGCGGCCTCCATCCCCCGGGCGGGCCCAGTATCTCACCGAACCTATACTGGCCGCGCCAGTGGCCGAAGAGACGATCAGCTTCGCGAGGGGCGCCCCCAGCGCCGACATCCTCCCCGCCGATGCGGTGCGGGAGGCTGCGGCGCGCGCCCTCGAGAGCGACTGGCAGCGCGCCCTCTCCTACGGGACCGGCATAGGCCACCCGGGGCTCCGCGAATGGATCGCCGAGCTGCACGGCATCGCGCCCGAGCAGGTGATGGTCACCAACGGCTCGATGGACGCCGCCTCGCTGCTCTTCCGCCACCTGGTCGGCGAGGGCGACCGGGTGCTCGTCGAGCAGCCCACCTACGACCGCACCCTGCTGCTGCTGAATCAGGCGGGCGCTCAACTGGCCCCGGCCCCCCTCGAGGCCGATGGAGTCGACGTCGGGGCGGTGGAAGCGGCCTGCGAGGAAGGTCCCCTGAAGCTGGCCCACATCATCCCCAACTTCCACAACCCGGCCGGCTGCACACTGTCCGAGCCGAAGCGGCGCCGGCTGGTGGAGCTGGCCGCCGAGCACGGTTTCACCCTCTTCGAGGACGATCCCTACCGGCTGATCTCCTTCGGCGGCGCCGCCGGCGAGACGATGCTGGAGATGGACCGCGCTGGCCGCGTCATCCACGCCTCCTCCTTCTCGAAGACGGTCAGCCCAGGGGTGCGGGTGGGGTACCTGGTCGGCCCCGAGGACGAGATCGCGGCGCTGGCCAAGCGCGCCGGCGAGAGCTACATCTCACCGAACATGCTCGCGGAGTCGATCGTCTGGGAGCTGTGCCGCTCGGGTGCCCTCGAGCGGAACGTCGAATCGGTCAACGCGGCGCTGCGCGAGCGCCGCGACGCGCTGGTCGCCGCCCTGCGGGAGCAGGTGCCGGAGGCGAGGTTCGTCGAGCCGCAGGGCGGCTACTTCCTCTGGCTCGACCTCGAGGACGACGTCGACACCCCCGCCCTGCTGCAGGACGCGAAGGAGGAGGGCGTCACCTTCGTCGCCGGTCCCGACTTCCTGCTCGAGGGCGGGCGCTCCAGCCTGCGCCTCTCGTTCGCGCCGGTGCCGGCCGACCAGATCGCCGAGGGCGTCGCCCGGCTCGCCCGGGCCCTGGAGCGTCAGCGGGAGTCGAAGCCCGCCGCGGCCTAGCTGACCTAGCGCCCGTAGCGGTCGGAGGAGAGCTCGAGCTGCTCCGGCAGCGGCGGCCGGGACGGCGGAGCCGGATCGGCCCTAACGGAGACCGTCTCGGCGACGCTCTTCGAGACGGCGTGCCGGCCCTCGTCCGAGCTGACCACCACCTCGTCGCCGTTGGTGCTCTCCAGCGTTCCCTCCAGCTGCGGGTGCAGCCCGGTGCCCTTCAGGTAATGCAGGATCTCCTCGGCCTCGTTCTCGAAGCGGAGCACCCGGATCTTCGCCCCGGGTTCGACGTCGGCCAGCAGCGCGCCCTCCTCGCGGGCGCCCTCGACGATGGGGTGGCCGTGCGGGCAGGTCTTGGCGTCGCCGATCGAGGCCAGCATCCGCTCCTCCAGCACCGGGGACATCGCATGCTCGAGGCGCTCGGCCTCCTCGTGCACCTCGTCCCAGGGGATGCCGAGCACGTCGGTGAGAAAGCGCTCGATCAGGCGGTGGCGGCGGACGATCTGCTCGGCCTCGCCACGGCCGCGCTCGGTGAAGGTGAGTGACTTGTCGGCCGCCCGCTCGACGTAGCCGTCCTCCTCGAGGCGGCCGACCATCTCGTGCACGGTCGGCGGCGAGAGCTGCATCGCCCTGGCGACGTTGGCGCCCGTGATCGGCAGGCCCGCCTCCTCCAGCCAGAACATCGTCTGCAGGTACTCCTCCTCGGCGACTGTGGCCTGCTCGGCGGTCACTGGGACGAGTCTAGTGAGAGGATGCGTGGCGATGAGGATCGGGATCGTCGGCTCGGGAGCGGCCGCCAAGGCGCTCGGCGCGGGCTTCGCCGGACGCGGCGACGAGGTGAAGCTCGGTTCGCGCTCTGCCGAGAAGCTCGCCGACTGGATCGAGGAAGCCGGGGAACGGGCGAGCGCCGGGACGATGGCCGAGGCGGCCGAGCACGGGGAGCTGCTGGTGCTCGCCTGCAAGGGAACCGCGACCGAGTCGGCGATCGAGGCGGCCGGGCCCGGCAACTTCGCCGGCAAGGTCCTGATCGACGTCACCAACCCGCTCGTCTTCGTCGAGGACCGCCCGCCCCGCCTTGCCTACGGGCCCGAGGACTCCGGCGGCGAGGTGGTCCAGCGCACCGTGCCCGGCGCCGAGGTGGTGAAGACCCTGAACATCGTCAACGCCGCCCAGATGGTGGATCCCGAGGTCCCGGGCGGGCCGCCGACCATGTTCGTGGCCGGAGAGGACGACGGGGCGAAGCAGACGGTGACCGGGATTCTCGGGGACTTCGGCTGGGAGGACGTGGTCGACATCGGCGGCATCGACGGCTCGCGGGAGCTCGAGTCCCTCTGTGTGCTCTGGGTTCGCTTCGCGGTGCCCAACGACGCCTTCCAGGCCGCCTTCCAGCTGCTGCGCTAGGCGCCCGCGAGGGTCGAGACGATCGCCTCGTAGACGCCCTCGCCCATGCGGCCCTCGGTGACGGTGACGTTGGGGTGGCGGGCGATCGCCTCCCTGAGGGCGGGGTCGCGCTCCGGGCCGTTGGCGGGGACGAAGAAGCGACCCACCACCTCAGCGACCGCGAGGTCCTCGACCGAGTCGCCGATCGCGATGCACTCCGCGGGCGCGTAGCCCCGCGCGCGCTGGTGGAAGCTGACCGCGTTGGTCTTGCTCGCCGCCTCCGGCAGCAGGTGATAGGCGTGGGCGTGGCCCTCCACCCCCTCGACCGGCCGGAAGATGGCACCGTTGTCGATCAGGCGCAGGCCCTTGTGGCCCGCCTCGGCGATCACGCGGTTCGCCTCGTCCACATCCACCTTGCCGCGGAAGAGCAGCGAGAGCTCGCGCTGGCGGTGCCACGGGTAGTGCCACTCGAGCCGCCCGTCGAAGTGGTCGAAGAGCAGCTCGGGGATGCCATGGTCGACCATGGTCTGGGCCAGGGTCTTGTCCGGCTCGGGCTCGGCGTCGCCGACCAGCACCGTCTTCTCGCCGTCGATCACCACCCCGCAGCCGACCTCGTAGATGTAGGCGCGCTGGCCGATCAGCCGGGCGTCCTCCATCACCTGCGCCTCGCGGCGGCCCGACTTGATCACGATCTCCACCCCTGCGCGGTGGCAGGCCTCGATCGCCCGCGCCTGCAGCATCGAGAACTCCCCCTCCGAGTCCCGGAAGAGGGAGCCCCAGCGGCCGAGCAGCGTGCCGTCGAGGTCGGTGTAGACGCAGCGCAGCGCCACGGCCGCGGACAGTAGCCGCAGGCAGCGGGGGCGGGGTCGCCCGCGCCGGGCCGCGGCCGCCGGCGGTGGTTACCGTTGCTCCATGGCAAAGGCAGCGAGATGGCGGCTCGCCGACCGGACGCTCGAGCTGGAGCGGCCCCTCGGCGTCGGGATCGTCAACGTCACCGAGGATTCCTTCTTCGAGGGCGCGCGCAGCGGCACCGCCGAGCAGGCGGTGCGCGACGGGGTCGCGCTCGCCGAGGCCGGGTTCGAGATGCTCGACGTCGGGGCCGTGGCGGCTCGCAGCGGCTCGCCGGTGCCCGTCGAGGAGGAGGCGGCCCGGCTGATCCCGGCGATCGAGGGACTGGTTGCGGCCGCCGGGGCGCCGATCTCGGCGGACACCTTCTCGACCGAGGTGGCCCGCCGGGCGCTCGAGGCCGGGGCGGTCGCGATCAACGACATCAGCGGCGCCGCCGACCCGGACCTGTTCGGGCTGGCCGCGGAGGCCGGCTGCGGGCTGGTGCTGATGCAGATCGAGGGCGCGCCCCGCGAGAAGCGCGAGCCACGCCGCTACGAGGATCCGGTCGACCACCTGAAGGGCTGGTTCGCCGCCCGGATCGACGCCGCGATGGCGGACGGGGTCGCCGAGGAGCAGCTCGCCCTGGACCCGGGGCTGGACTTCGACCTCGGGGTCGCCGACAACCTCGAGATCCTGCGCCGGCTCGGCGAGCTGCGCGAGCTGGGCCGGCCGCTGTTCGTCTCGCTCTCGCGCAAGGACTTCCTCGGCGCGGTGCTGGCCGGGTCCTGGGAGGAGCGGCTGCCGGCCTCCCGTCGCGAGTGGGCGACCGTCGCCGCGACCGCGCTCGCGGTGGCGCAGGGGGCGGAGACCCTGCGCCTGCACGACGCGAGCGCCCTGCAGGCGGTGCGGGTCGCCGGCGCGATCGGAGCGACCGATCGCTAGCGGCGGTGTGATCGCCGGCGGCGCCTGGGAGCCGGCGCTCGCGCCCGCGCGCTCGGACGGGCGCCTGGTCGCCGAG
>JBOGZI010000198.1:0-11931 GCA_050697275.1 Solirubrobacterales bacterium
CGGCTGCACGGGGGGATCAGCGAGCTGCTCGCGCTCGTCGCGACCTACCCCCAGCTCGAGTACCCGCGGCGGTGGCCGCCGCACGTGAAGGTGTGCGGGCCGCTGTTCTTCGAGCCGCCGAGCGACCCGGTCGAGATCCCCGAGGGGGATGGGCCGCTCGTGCTCGTGGCGCCGAGCACGGCGCAGGACCCGGAGCTGCGGCTGCTGCGGGCGGCGCTGGAGGGGCTGGCGGAGATGCCGGTGCGGGTGCTGGCGACGACGAACCGGCGGACGCGCGAGCACCGGGCCGACCGGCCCGAGCCCGAGCCGCTCGAGGTGCCGGCTAACGCGACCGTCCTCGACTGGCTCCCCTACTCGCACGCGATGTCGGCGGCCGACCTCGTGGTCTCGCAGGGAGGGCACGGGACGGTGGCGCGCGCCCTCCAGGCGGGGGCGCCGCTGCTCGTCTGCCCCGACGTCGGCGACATGGCCGAGAACGGCGCCCGGGTCGCGTGGGCGGGCGCGGGGCTGTCGCTGCCACGGCGGCTGGTGTCGCCGCGGGGGATCCGCGTGGCGGCGAAGCGGATCCTGGCCGAGCCCGGGTTCCGGGAGAAGGCGGAGGAGATCGCGGGCTGGTCGCGCGAGAACGGCGGCGCCGAGCGCGCGGCGGACCTCGTTGAGGACGCCGTACGCGGCGCGGCGCGCCAGTCGTTCACTCGTTGAACCTCTAGCTCCCCGGCGCGGATTCGCACCGCGACGACTTCCTTAACAGGGAAGCATGCTGCTGTTACATCACCGGGGATCGTCAGGCCCGCACCGCTTCGTCGAGTCTGCTCCGGCGCATTGTAGGTGTGTGCGGGACCGGGGCGCGGCCATCGGCTACGCCGCTTCGTCAGCGCGTCGCTCAGTGTCGTGGACCGGGCGATCCTCTGTCGACGGTAGCTCCGCCGTGCCCCACTCGACTTTCGCGTGGCAGTTGGCGCAAAGGAGGATGCACTTCGCCGCCTCCTCTCGGAGCCCGTCGATCGATCGCGTGAGTCCGCGCATTGCGAGACCGAACGACTTCTCGGACGGATCCAGGTGATGGAAGTGGAGCGCCCCAGGGAACTCGTCGTACCCACACATCCGGCACTCCCCACCGGCCTCCTCGATGAGCTTCAGCTTCGCGCGGCGCCGCCACGCGACGACCCGCTCCGCGCGGCACCGCATGCACCTGTAAGTGCCACGACCCTCGAGGATGAACCTCGTCCGTCCGTGATGCCTGCACCCGAGGACCGTGTACCTGGCCCCGGCTTCCCGAGCCTTCCGCGCCTCGGTTCGCTTGACGCCTCCCAGCTCGCGCGCCAGGCGATGGCGTCGCAACCAGTATCGAATGGTCGAGATGCTGCGGTCGAGACTCGCGGCCATCTCTCGAAGCGTCAGCCCTTCCTCGATCAGTCCCTCAAGCTGCTCCCGAGTCAGACCGCCGCGACCGGCGAAACGCTCGCGGTTGACCGCCGCGAGCCCATGCTTCTTCACGTGGTATGCGACGGTCGTCGGATGCTTACCGACGAGCCGCCCGATCGCCTCGAGTGACAGCCCTTGCGCCAGATGGAGTTCAAGCTCCTTTTTCCTCATTTGCAGGCATTTTCTCGGCTGGGCCGGACCGATCGGGGGCGAACCTGTGACGGAAGGCGCGCGGATCGGCGCGGAAGGCGCGCGGGTTCCTAGCAGGAGATGAAATTCGAAGCGATCGCGCCGGGGGCGGGCCGCCTACGCCCCGAGCGCCTCGGCGCGGGCGAGGCGGTCGGTGAGCTCGGCGCGCTGGCGGGAGAGGCGGGTGCTCTCCTCGTAGTCGCCGGCGCGCTGGGCGGCGGAGATGTCGTCCTCGAGCCGCTGCAGCTCGAGCAGCTCGAAGTTGAGCTCCATCGCCCCCGCGGACGCCGGCTCGCGCTCGGCGCGCATCTTCAGCTCGGTGATCAGCGACAGCAGCTGCTCGTCGTCGCGGTCGATCCCGGCGAGCGGATCGCCGAGGTGCTCCTTCAGCCATGCCAGCGCCCGCCGCCCCGACGGCGACATGTGCTCCGGACGCAGGCGCTCCAGGTACGCGCCGCCGTTCTTGGGCTCGGCGATGCACATCGCCAGCAGCGCCCGCTCGCGCGCTTCCCGCGGCGTCAGGGCGCCGCGCGGCGACGCGGCGGCGCCCTCACCGCTCGACCCGCCGGTCCCGGACCCACCAGTCGAGGCCCCTGCGGATCCGCCAGACCCTCCTCCGTCCTGCACCTCGACGGGCGCCGAGCGCACCCGCTCCAGCACCAGGCTCGGATCGGTGTCGAGCCGGTCGGCCACCTCCCTCACCAGCTCGTCGAAGCCGACCGCGGTCTCCCCCTTCGCCTTCAGCATCGGCGCCACCCCGCGCATCGCCCGCTCGCGCCCGCTGACGCTGCGGAGGTCCTCGGCGGCGAGAGCCGTGTGGACCTGGAACCGCAGCAGATCGTCCGCCTCCTCCACCAGCCGCTGGAAGTCCTCCAGCCGCTCCTCCTGGAGCATGTCGGCCGGATCGCTGCCCTCGGGCATCGCCGCGACCCGGAGGTCGAGACCCCTGCTCCCGGCCACCCGCTGCGCGCGGATCATCGCGTTCGCGCCCGCCTGATCGGCGTCGAGCGCCAGCACCACCTGCTCGACCCCCAGCCCCGAGAGGATCTTGAGCTGCTCCGGCGTGATCGCCGTCCCCATGATCGCCACCGCCTCCCCCACCCCCGCCTGGTGCAGCGCCAGCACGTCGGTGTATCCCTCGACCACGATCGCCCGCCTCGCCTTGGCGATCGGGCCGCGCGCCCGGTCGATCCCGTACAGCGTGTGGCTCTTCCGGTAGAGCTCGCCCTCGGGCGAGTTCAGGTACTTCGGCTTCGAGTCCGCGCTCAGCGCCCGCGCGCCGAACCCGAGCACCCGGCCGCGCCGGTCGCGGATCGGGAAGGTGATCCGCTTGCGGAAACGGTCGTAGTGGCCACCCTGGCGGCCCTTCTGGATCAGCCCCGCCCCGACCAGCTCAGGGATCGTGAACTTGGCGCGCTGGCTCCCCACCAGCACCTGGTCCCAGACGCTCGGCGCCATCCCCACCTCGAACTCGCGCAGCACCTTCTCCTCGAGGCCCCGCCCGGCCAGGTACTCGCGCGCCTTCGCCGCCTTCGGCGACTCCCACAGATAGCGCGCGTAGAACTTCGCCGTCCGCTCCAGCAGCTCGTACAGCCGCGCCCGCTTCCGCCTCGCCGCCTCCGCCCGCGGATCCTCCGCGTCCCGCTCCAGCTCCACCCCATACCGCTCCGCCAGCGACTCCACCGCCTGCGGGAAGTCCAGTCCCTCCTTCTCCTCGACGAAGCGGAAGACGTCGCCGCTCGCCTCGCAGCCGAAGCAGTAGTACAGCTTGTCCGTGGGGTTGACCTTGAACGAGGGCGTCCGCTCGTCGTGGAACGGGCACAGCCCCCAGAACGCCTGGCCCTGGCGGCGCAGGTCGGTATGGGCGGAGACGATCTCGACGATGTCGGAGGCGTCCTTGACGCGCTCGACGGACTCTCTGCTGAACCTCGCCATCAGCTCAAATCTGCCATCTCGCGCGGCGCCACTTCCCCGCGCCGCTCACGGGTCCCCGGAGGATGCGAACTTCTCGTATGCCGAGAGGCAGAAGCGGTCGGTCATCCCGGCGAGGTAGTCGGCGACCCGCTGCACCGCGTCCGCGGCCGGATCGGGCGCCGGCACCTCCTCCGGACGCTCGAGGTGGTACTCGAAGAGCGCGCCCAGGGCCTGCCGCGCCCGCTCCTGGTCCGCGCGCGCCTCGGCGCCGAGGTAGACCCGCTCGAACATGAACTTGCGCAGCCGCAGCATCGCGCCCCCCACCTCCTCGGACTGCGCGATCTCGCCGGCGTCGCGCGAGCGCTCCACCATGTCGCGGACCAGGGTGTCGATCCGCTCCGACCCCGTTCCCCCCAGCAACTCGATCTCCTCGGCGGGCAGATCGGCCTCCGAGATGATCCCGGCTCGCACCGCGTCGTCGATGTCGTGGTTGATGTAGGCGACCCGGTCCACCACCCGCACCACCCCGCCCTCCAGCGTCGACGGCCTCTCGGGCCCGGTGTGGCGCAGGATCCCGTCGCGGACCTGCTCGGTCAGGTTCAGGCCCGGGCCATCCCCCTCGAGCACCTCGACCACCCGCAGCGAGTGCTCGTTGTGGCGAAAGCCGCGGCCGTGCGCCCGCAGCGCCTGGTCCAGCACCTCCTCCCCGATGTGCCCGAAGGGGGGATGGCCGAGATCGTGCCCGAGGCCGATCGCCTCGGTGAGATCCTCGTTCAGCCCCAGCGCCCTCGCAACCGTGCGCGAGATGAAGCAGGCCTCCAGCGTGTGGGTCAACCTGGTGCGGTAGTGATCGCCCTCGGGCGCCACGAAGACCTGCGTCTTGTGCTTGAGGCGACGGAAGGCCTTCGAGTGGACGATCCGGTCCCGGTCACGCTGAAACGGCGTCCGCACGGGGCTGTCGGGCTCGGGCACCCGCCGCTGCGCGGGGTACGAGGGCGTGGCCCGCTCCCACAGATACTCGCCCTCCCAGGAGCGAACCCGGTCCTCGAGGCTCTCGGTCCCGGTCGTCACCGCTTGATGCTCTCAGGGGCGGCGGCGGCCTGGGCGGCGGCGACCCGCGCGATCGGCACCCGGTAGGGCGAGCAGCTGACGTAGTCCACCCCCACCTCGTGAAAGAACCCGATGCTCTCGGGGTCCCCGCCGTGCTCGCCGCAGACCCCCAGCCCCAGCTTCGGGTTGGCCTCCCGGCCGAGCCTCGCCCCGAGCCGCACCAGCTCGCCGACCCCTGGCCGGTCGATCGTCTCGAACGGGCTGCGATCGATGATCCCCTGGTTCACGTAGGGCGCGATGAACTTGCCCTCGACGTCGTCGCGGGAGAGACCGATCGCCGTTTGGGTCAGGTCGTTGGTGCCGAAGCTGAAGAAGTCGGCGTGGCGCGCCACCCGGTCCGCCACCAGGCAGGCCCGCGGCAGCTCGAGCATCGTCCCGATCGAGTACGGCACCTCCTGCCCCACCTCCCTCTGGGCCAGCTCCGCCGCGCGGACCACCTCCGCCCTGACCGCCTCGAGCTCGGTCTCGTAGGCGATCAGCGGCAGCATGATCTCGACGTGCGGCTCCTCGCTCTCCGCGGCGACCGCGGCCGCCGCCTCGACGATCGCGCGCACCTGCATCTCGTAGATCGGCGGGTAGAGCACCGCGAGGCGGACGCCCCTCGTCCCCAGCATCGGGTTGGCCTCGCGCAGCTCCCGCACCAGCGCCAGCATCTGCCGGGCCCGCTCGAGCTCGCCGGCGCTCGCGCCCCGCTCCTCGATCGCCTCCAGCTCCTCCTCGAAGTGCTCGACCGGCAGGAACTCGTGCAGCGGCGGGTCGAGCAGCCGGATGGTCACGGTCAAGCCGCTCATCTCGCGGAAGATCCCCTCGAAGTCACGCCGCTGGATCTCCTTCAAGGCGACCAGCGACGAGCGGAAGCGCTCGTCCACCTCGGTGGCCGGCGGCTCACCGGCGAACTCGAGGCGGCCCTCGGCCAGATGGGCCCGCCGCCATTCCTCCGCCGCCACGAACATCTCCTTGGCGAGCCTGTCGCGGTCCGCGCCGAAGAACATGTGCTCGGTCCGGCAGAGGCCGATCCCCTCCGCCCCGAACGAGCGCGCCTTGGCCGCGTCCTTCGGGTTGTCGGCATTGGCGCGGACGCGCAGGGTCCGCAGCTCGTCGGCCCAGCCGAGCACGGTCCGGAACTCCTCCGAGATCTCGGGCGTGATCAGCGGCACGTCGTCGAGCGTGATCGCGCCGTTCGACCCGTCGATCGCGATCACCTCGCCGCCCCGCAGCTCCCGGCCGTTGACGTTGACCAGCCGCCGGTCGAGGTCGATCTCCAGCTCCACGGCGCCGCACACGCACGGTCTGCCCATCCCCCGCGCGACCAGCGCCGCGTGCGAGGCCTTGCCCCCCTCCGAGGTGAGGATCCCACGGGCCGCCGCGAACCCCGCCACGTCCTCGGCCTCGGTGAAGGGGCGGACCAGGATCACGTCATCGCCGGCGCCCCCCCGCTCGACCGCCTCGGCGGCGGTGAAGACGATCGTCCCCCGAGCGGCGCCGGGAGAGGCGGCCACTCCCTGGGTCAGCACCTCGTAGTCGAAGCCCGGGTCGAAGGTCGGGTGCAGAAGCGCGTCGAGCTTGGCGGCGTCGATCGTGGCCAGCGCGCCCGCCTTGTCGAGCAGCCCCTCGGAGACGGCGTCCACCGCGAACCGCACCGCCGCCTGGGCGGGACGCTTCGCGTTCCGGGTCTGCAGCAGGTAGAGGCGTCCCTCCTCGACCGTGAACTCGACGTCCTGCATGTCGCGGTAGTGCGCCTCGAGCGTGCGGAGCGCCTCGAACAGCTCGCGGTGGGCATCCGGCAGCAGGCGGGCCATGTCGTCGAGCGTCTGGGTGTTGCGGACGCCCGAGACCACGTCCTCGCCCTGGGCGTTCGGCAGGTAGTCGCCCGACGGCTCCGGGGCCCCGGTGATCTCATCGCGGGTGAAGGCGACGCCCGAGCCGGAACCCTCCCCCTTGTTGCCGAAGACCATCTGCTGAACGTTGACCGCGGTCCCCCAGGTGTCGGGGATGCGGTTGAGGCGGCGGTACTCGACCGCGCGCGTGCCCTTCCAGGAGTCGAACACCGCCCGGATCGCGGCTGTGAGCTGGGTACGCGGTTCCTGAGGAAAGCTCTCGCCCGTCTCCTCGCGGTAGATCCCCTCGAAGCGATCCTTGAGCCCTCGCAGCGCCTCGACGTCTAGGCCGGTGTCCAGCTCCACGCCCGCCTCCCGCTTGATCTCGGCGATCGCGTCCTCGAAGGTCTCCCCGGGGATGTCGCGGACCACGTTTCCGAACATCTGGACGAGCCGGCGATGCGAGTCGCGGGCGAAGCGCTCATTGCGGGTCCGCTCGGCCAGGCCCTCCACCGAGCGGTCGTTGAGGCCGAGGTTGAGGATCGTGTCGAGCATCCCGGGCATCGAGGCCCTCGCGCCGGAGCGCACCGAAAGCAGCAGCGGGTCCGCGGGATCGCCCAGCGCCTTGCCCGCGCGCTGCTCGAGGCGCTCCAGGGCCTCCCCGACCTGAGCGTCGAGCCCCTCCGGCGTCTCCCCTCCCGAATCCATGTAGGCGACGCACGCCTCGGCGGTGATCGTGAACCCGGCGGGGACCTGCTCGGGTCCCAGCACCCGGGTCATCTCGGCGAGGTTCGCGCCCTTGCCGCCGAGCAGCTCCCGCATCTCGCGCGAGCCCTCGGCGAAGTCGTAGACGTACTTGGTGGCTGCCGTGGTGGTCGTGGACACCCCTCGGGCGATTCTAGTCTCGGCCCCACTTACCCGGCCCGGGTTCGCACGCGCGAGATAGGCTCCCGCCGTGGCTGAGACGGCCCTGATCACCGGTGCCTCCTCGGGAATCGGCGAGCAGTTCGCGCGCCAGCTCTCCGACCGCGGCTGCGAGCTGATCCTGGTCGCGCGCCGCGAGGACCGCCTCGAGAACCTGGCCGAGGAGCTTCCCACCGAGGCCCACGTGATCGCCTGCGACCTGGGCAGGAACGCCGCCGATCTCCTCGGCAAGGTCGCCAAGCTCGGCGTCGACGTCGACCTGCTGGTCAACAACGCGGGCTTCGGGGCCCGGGACCGCTTCCTGGAGATTCCGGCCGGCCGCCAAGCGGAGATGGTCCGGGTCAATTGTGAGGCGGTCGTCCTCCTCACCCACGCCCTCCTCGGCCCCATGGTCGAGCGCGGCCGCGGCGGCGTGATCACGGTCGCCTCCACTGCGGGCATGCAGCCCCTCCCCTACGAGGCGACCTACGCAGCCACCAAGGCCTTCGCCCTCAACCTCACCGAGGCGCTCAACGCCGAGCTGCGCGGCACCGGGGTGAAGGTGCTCGCCGTCAATCCCGGCCCGGTCCCGACCGAGTGGCAGCAGGTCGCCGGCTACGAGGAATCGGGGGCGGAGATGATGCCCGGCCAGATCGAGGCCGACCAGGTGGTCCGCGAGGCGCTCCGCGCCTACGACCGCGGCAAGCGCTCGATGATCCCCGGCCGGTTCTTCCGCAATTTCATGCGCATCAACTCCCCCGCGCCTCGGGCCATCCAGCTGCGGGTCTCCGAGCGCATGTACCGGCCCAAGAACTAGGCCGCCGCGCGCAGGCGCACGTGCGCGTGGTGCTCGAGCGTCTCGCCGATCGCCCGGTTCGCCTGGCCGGCAACCGCCGGGGCCGCGGCCGGCGCCTCGGCCAGCGGCCGGGCCAGCGCCTCGACCATGAACCGGTGGGCCTCGGCCGTGAGCGGGAAGCCATCGCCCTCGCAGCTCGCGCAGACCACCCCACCCGCCGCGCCGGAGAAGGAGGTGAGGTGATCGGCCTCCCCGCAGCGGGCGCAGCTCGCCAGCTCGGGGGAGAAGCCAGCCGCCAGCGCCAGCTTGAGGCGAAAGGCGAGCGCCGCCCCCGGGGCGCTGGCGGCGGCCGGGTCGGCGTCGAGCAGCGCCAGGTACTTGCAGAGCAGGTGGTAGGCGGCGTCGTTTGCCTCCTCCCCGTCGAGCAGCCGCAGCACCGCGTCGCAGGCGCGGCCCGCCGCCCCCAGTGCCGCGCCGTCCCCGCGCAGGCGGCCGTGACCGTCCACCGTGGAGGCTCCGGTCACCGTGAGCAGCTCGCCACGGCCCTCGTAGAGGACGAGGTTGAGCCGGAAGAAGGGCTCCAGCCGACCCCCGAAGCGCGACTTCGGCCGCCGCGACCCCTTGGCGATCGCGCCCACCCGCCCCCGCGTCGCGGAGTAGAGGTGGACGATGCGGTCGGCCTCGCCGTAGCGGATGCTGCGCAGCACCACGGCCTCGGTCTTGATCGATCCGGGCACGAACCGAACGTTTGCGCGGCGTCCGGACAGATGTCGGTCTAACCCGGGGCCATGCCAGGCTCGTATTCGTGTTACGTTCATCTCTGCGTTAGTCATCTGCCTTAGGCGTTAGACTAACAGCGAATGACAACGACGCCAACGACCGGCCGAGAGACCAGCGCCCGTAGCCCCACCGCCGAGGCCGCCGCCAACCAGGGCCTCGTCCACTACTACTTCGGCTCGATCGACGAGCTGTTCGTCCAGGTCCTCGAGCGGTTCACCGAGCGCCTGGTCGAGCGACAGCGGGAAATGTACGCTGCGGATGCGCCGTTCATCGAGAAGTGGCGCAAGGCCTGGCGCTACCAGCAGGAGGACCTCGACGCCGGCTACTCCAAGATCTGGATGGAGCTCCAGGCGCTCTCCTGGAACCGTCCCCATCTTCGCCCCCGGGTGGCCCTCGTGAACGCCGAATGGCGCTCCGTGCTCCGTGACGCGTTCGAGCGAGCGGCGGACGAGTATCGGCTTGACAAGGAGGAATTTCCCGTCGACGCCCTCGTCGCGATGACGATGACCTTCGGCCAGGGCTACGCGATCGAGCGGCTCGAGGGCATCGACGAGGGGCACGTGGCCCTGCTCGACTGGATCGACGGGTGGCTGGAGGATCTCGAGTCAGGGAGGAAGCGATGAGCACCGCGGAGACCGCGGGGGAGCGCCTGGCCCGGCCGGCGGGCGAGCAGAGCCGGGCCCGCTACCCCGACGACGAGGGATTCGTCGAGCGCGACGGCGTCCGCGTCTTCTGGGAGTCCTACGGCCAGGGCGACCAGACGGTGCTCTTCCTGCCGACCTGGACGCTCATCCACTCGCGCCACTGGAAGGCACAGATTCCGTACTTCGCCCGCCACTTCCGGGTCGTCACCTTCGACCCGAGGGGGAACGGCCACTCGGACCGACCGCGTGATCCCGCGGCCTACACCGAGGCGCAGTTCGCGCAGGACGCGGTCGACGTCATGGATGCCTGCGGCGTCGACCGGGCGGTTGTCGCGGGCCTCTCGACAGGAGCGCAGCGCGGGCTGCTGCTCGCCGCCAAACAGCCCGAGCGGGTGACGGGCGTCGTCGTCATCGGTGCACTCTTCCCGGTCACGTGGCGGTCGCTGCACTGGCGCGTGCTCAACCATCCGCTCGTGCGCCGGCTCGGAGAGAAGCCACCGCTCACGACCCGCGGATTCGGCAAGTTCAACCCCCACTACTGGGCGAACGGCGGCTACTCGGATTTCGTGCAGTGGTGGGCCGAGCGGATGCTGCGCGAGCGCCACTCGACGAAGCAGATCGAGGACGCCGTCGCCTGGTCGCACGACACCGACGGCGCGACGGTCGCGGCGAGCACGCTGGGGGGCCAGCTCGCAGCACCCGCCACCCGGCGCGACCAGACCAAGCTCGCGCGGCGCGTGCAATGCCCGGTGCTCGTGATCCACGGGACGGACGACCGCATCCAGCCGTACTCCGACGGCAAGGCACTCGCGAAGATCACCGGCGGCCGCTTGGAGACCGTGGAAGGGGCCGGCCACCTCCCGCACGCGCGCAAGCCGGTCCAGGTGAACCTGGCGATCCGCGACTTCATCGAGGCGCCGCCGGCGCGCGACCCGACCGTGCACCGCTCCGACGGCCGCAAGCGGGCCCTCTACATCTCCTCGCCGATCGGACTCGGCCACGCCCAGCGCGACGTCGCGATCGCGCGCGAGCTGCGCGGGCTCGTGGATGGGCTCGAGATCGACTGGCTCGCCCAGGACCCGGTGACCCGGGTGCTCGCCGCCGAGGGCGAGCGGATCCACCCCGCGAGCGAGCACCTCGCGAACGAGTCGCACCACCTCGAGTCGGAGTCGGCGGAGCATGACCTGCACTGCTTCCAAGCGATCCGCCGGATGGACGAGATCCTGATCAACAACTTCATGGTCTTCCACGACATCGTGCGCGAGGACCGATACGACCTCTGGATCGGAGACGAGGCGTGGGAGCTCGACTACTACCTGCACGAGAACCCGCGTGAGAAGCGCGCGCACTACGCCTGGATGACCGACTTCGTCGGCTGGCTGCCGATGCCCGACGGCGGCGAGCGCGAGGCCTACCTCACCTCGGACTACAACGCCGAGATGGTCGAGCACATCGACACGTACCCGCAGCTGCGCGATCGCGCGATCTTCGTCGGCAACCCGGAGGACATCGTTCCGGAGTGGCTCGGACCGCACCTGCCGATGATCCGCGATTGGACCGAGCGGAACTTCGACTTCGCCGGCTACGTGACCGGATTCGATCCTCGCACCCTCGGCGATCGCGAGAAGCTGCGGCACGGGCTCGGCTACCGGCCAGACGAGAAGGTCTGCATCGTCAGCGTCGGCGGGTCGGGCGTGGGCGAGCCCCTGCTCCACCGCGTGATCGCGTCGTTCGGCGACGCGAAGCGGCTGGTGCCGGAGCTACGGATGATCGTCGTCGCCGGCCCGCGGATCGACCCCGAGTCGCTACCCCGGCCTGATGGGCTCGAGATCGTCGCCTACGTCCGAAACCTCTACCGCCACCTGGCGGCGTGCGACCTCGCCGTCGTCCAGGGCGGCCTGACCACCGCGATGGAGCTGACCGCGAGCAGGCGGCCGTTCCTCTACTTCCCGCTACGCCACCACTTCGAGCAGAACATGCACGTGGCCCATCGGCTCGACCGTTACGGCGCCGGTCGCCGGATGGACTTCGACACCGCGACGCCCGCCGTCATCGCGTCGGCGATCGCCGAGGAGATCGGACGCTCGGTGGACTACCGCGCCGTCGAAACCGACGGCGCCCGCCGCGCGGCGGAGAAGCTCGCCGAGCTGCTGTAGCCCACTCCCCGTAAACCGGCCTTCCCATTGCGTGAAGGCAGCAGTTCGAAGGCCACCCGGCGGGTCCGCGGAGCCGCCCAGCCCAGGGTTGGGCGGCGTGGCAAGGGGGCCTAGGGTTGAGACGGGCTGCTCGCCTGGCGAACCGCATCGCGGATCGCGGCGGCGGCCGCGGTCGCCGCGGCCGTTCCCACCTGCAG
>JBOGZI010000199.1:0-5346 GCA_050697275.1 Solirubrobacterales bacterium
CTCCTCGCTGGGGCGCAGCCGCCACTTCCGGGCCGGTCGGGGCGAGCACGGCAAGGGGAAGCGACGGCAGGGCCAGCGCGGGGAGGACCGGATGATCGCCGTGCCCCCGGGGACGGTCGTGACGGGCGTGGACGGGGCCACCACCGAGCTCCTCGCCGACGGGCAGCGCCTGGTGGTCGCCCGCGGCGGCAGCGGCGGCCACGGCAACAAGCGCTTCGCGACCTCGACACGGCAATCCCCGCGGTTCGCCGAGCGCGGCCTCGAGGGGGAGTCCGGCCGGGTCGAGCTGCGGCTGAAGCTGCTCGCCGACGTCGGGCTGGTCGGCCTGCCCAACGCCGGCAAGTCGTCACTGCTCGCCCGGCTCACCCGGGCCGCCCCCAAAGTGGCGGAGTATCCGTTCACCACCGTGGAGCCGGTGCTCGGCACCCTCGACCTCGACGACCGCCAGCTGGTGATCGCCGACATCCCCGGCCTGATCGAGGGCGCCGCCGAGGGCGCCGGTCTCGGCCACGAGTTCCTCGCCCACGTCGAGCGCTGCCGGCTGCTCGTCCACCTGGTGGAGGTCGCTCCGGAGGAGGGCGACCCCGAGGCCAACTACGAGACGGTCCGGCAGGAGCTGGCGGGCTACGGCGCCGGGCTCGACCGCCTTCCCGAGCTGATCGCCCTCTCGAAGCGGGACCTGGAGCCGGAGGAGGAGGTGGAGCGGACGCTGGCCGCATGGCGGGAGCGCTTCGGCTCGGCCGCGGCCGGGGTGGCGGCGATCTCCTCGGCGACCGGCGCCGGCCTCGACGAGCTCCGTTCGATGATCTTCGCCTCGGTGCCGGAGGCGCCGGCCCCGGCAGCCCGCGGCGAGTTCGAGGCCGAGCATCGGGTCTACCGCCCCGGCGAGGGCGAGGGCTTCGAGATCGTCCCCGAGGGCGGCGGCAGGTTCCGGGTGAGCGGCCGCGGGATTGAGATGCTCGTCGCCAGACACGACCTGGCGAACGCGGAGGCGCTCGAGTACCTCGAGGGCCGCCTCCGCGAGATCGGGGTGATCGCCGAGCTTCAGCGAGCGGGCTTCGAGCCCGGCGACGAGGTGGTCGTCGGGGAGCTCGAGTTCGAGCTCGACCCCTCCTGACCGACGCCCGCGGGGGCCCCGATCTCGTCGAGCAGCACGTCCTCGCGGCTGTAGTGACCGACCGAGTCGAACCAGCGCTTGGCGTGCAGGCCCTGGCGCAGATCGCAGTCGGCGGTGACAATCCCCTCGCTGTCGTAGAGGGGTCCGGCGATCACGTCGCCGGCGGTGGGCTCGATGATCGCGGCGCCCCCGCGGCCGAAGACCTCCGTGTCGGGAAGCTCGGCCGGGAAGTCGCCGGGGAAAGCGGAGCGGGGGATGAACTGCGGCGCTGAGACGACGTACGCGCCCGACTCGATCGCGATGTGCCGCATGGTGGCGAGCCACCCGTCGGAGTCGTCCGCGGTGGGGGCGAGCCAGATCTGGGGGCCGGAGCGGTAGACGGCGTAGCGCGCAAGCGGCATCCGGTTCTCCCAGCAGATCAGTCCGCCGACCCTTCCCAGGGGCGTCTCGACCGCATCGAGGTCACCGCCGCCGCCGATCCCGTGGAAGAGCCGCTCGTGGTGCGTCGGCATCAGCTTCCGGTGCTTCGTCAGCACTCCCTTCGGGCCGATCAGCAGCAGGGTGTTGTAGAGGCTTCCGGGCCGATCGACCTCACGCTCGTTGACTCCGATCGCGCAATGGACGTCGTGACGGCGGCACGCCGCGGTGAGCTCCTGGACCAGCGGGCCGGGGACATCGACCGAGTTCTCCCAGAGGCGCTCCCAGAGCTCGTCGAAGCCCCCGAAGCTCGCCGCCTGCTTCGCCCAGGCACCCGACGGGTAGAGGGGGACGAACGCTTCCGGGAGCACCACCAGCTGGGCGCCGTCGGCCGCGGCCTCGCCGATCAGGCCGATCGCCTTCTCGACCGAGCCCTTGGCGTCGAGAATCGCCGGCGTCGCCTGCACGGCGCTGATCCGGATCGTCTCGAGCTTCGGCATCGCGGGGAGCATATGCCCGCGAGCCCTCCGGAACCGGCGCACGACGCCCGACCAGTGGCTAGGGTCGCTGCCTGATGCGACGGCTGTTGGGAGGCATCGTCGCCGCGGCCCTGACCGTGTCCGCGGCGCTCGCGGTGGGCGCGACCCCGTCGACGGCCCAGGGCGGGGAGCTGCTGGTGGGGGTCGGGGTCGAGGACGCCTCCTGGCACGTCGGCGCCTCGGCCGGGCAGTACGCCGGGGCGCCTGAGGACGAGGGCCCGCAGGAGTTCGTCTCCCACGAGGCCGAGAACTTCGACCCGACCGGCCTCTCCACCCGCCGCTATCCCTCCTACGGGCTCCAGTCGCGCCTCTCGGTGCGGGCGCTGGTGATCGACGGCCCCGCGGCCGGCGCCGGGGACCGGCTCGCGATCCTCAAGAACGACCTCTACATCCCGCAGGACCTGGTCGCGCGCCGGGCAGGGCAGATCCTCGAGCAGGAGTGCCCCGAATGCGGGATCAGGTTCGGGAGCGCGACCACTCCGGGCAACCTGTCGATGGCGGTCACCCACAACCACTCCTCCCCGATGTACTCGTCGACCTCATGGGGGGTCTGGGCCTTCCAGGACGTCTTCGACATCCGCTTCTTCGAGTACATGGCCCGGAAGATGGCGACGGCGGTGGAGGAGGCCGTGAACGGGCCGAGCCAGGCGGACGACGATCAGAGCAGGGCGCTGACGTCGGCGAAGCTCGCGGCCCGCTCGGTCCAGTTCGACAAGACCCACCGGCACTCGTTCGGCCCCGCCCGGGCCGACGACGGCACTCCGGCCGGCTACCCGAACTCCGACCAGGACCACGACCTCACCGTGATCCGGTTCGACTCGAGCGATGGGGAGCCGCTCGCCAACCTGGTCAACTTCAGCCTCCACCCCGAGTTCCTCGAGGGCAACGACCTGATCAGCGCCGACTACCTCGGTCCGCTCGAGCGGATGCTCGATCGCGAGACCGAGGCGGTAACGGTCTACACCCAAGGATCGGTCGGCACCTCGGAGCCCGAGCGCTCCAGCTTCCACTCGATCCACGAGCGGCTTGAGTTCTCGCACAAGGACTACGCCCAGGCCGAGTGGGGGGCGCGGCTGATGGCCGACGCCGCCGAGGACGCGTGGCGGAAGATCGGCGAGGACGCTCCCGCCGGCCAGGACAAGTACCTGCCCTTCTCGGCGTTCGGGGACTCACCGGAGGTGGAGATGGCGGACCGCTGGTATCCGGGCCCGTTCTCCCACCCCTATCCAGGCGTCTCGAACTGCCGGGTCGACTCCTCCCCGGGGATTCCGATCGTGGCGCTGCCGGACTGCCAGGAGGCGGGCGACCTTCAGGACGCGCTGGACGCGATCCCGGTCCCCGAGCCGGTCAGCGACGCGATCGGGCCACTGGACGCGGGTGTCGGCCTGGATCAGCTCAGGCAAGCGGGGATCCCGGTGCCGAGCAACTACACCGCCCCCGCCTACACCGGCCTGCACGAGGACATCGACGTCCACCTGCAGGCGGCCAGAATCGGGCCGCTCTTCCTGCCGATGTGCTCCTGCGAGCAGTGGTGGGACCAGAGCCGCAACATCGAGCTGCGCACCGACAAGATCGAGGGCAACGAGACCCAGCCCGGCAACCTCGGCTACGACTGGGGCGCCCAGTGCACGCCCAACAACGACGGCACCTACCCGCCCAACGACGACGGGATCGGAGACGACACCGGCACCGGAACCTGGAGCTGCCCGAACAGCAACCCGCCGATCACCCACCACGAGTACCTGCGCATGCGCGCCCAGGTCAACAATCCCGCGAACGGCTGGAACGACGCCGAGAACGCGGGATCCGCCGAGTCGGAGCCGCCCGCCCCCGACGAGATCAAGGGCAACTACACCCACGACGATGACGCGACCTCGGCGGCGCTCGGCTACGACCTCACCGTCCCGATCGGGATGACCAACGACTACAACGGCTACATCGCCTCCTACCGCGAGTACCAGCGCGGCGACCACTACCGCAAGGCGCTGACCGGCTGGGGACCGCATTCGAGCGACTACATGGCGTCGCGGCTGGTCACCCTGGGCCGGCAGTTCAACGATCCGAGCTACGACCGGCCCACCGACCAGGAGCAGGAGGAGATGCTCCAGCCGAAGGTGATCGCGGACCTCGCGGTCAACGACCAGCGGGCGACGGCGCTCGGCACGGTCGGGAGCGCGGCGCTGGCGGCCTTCGAGGCTGGCCTGCCTGACGACGGTGGCGAGGCCGCCGCGGTCTCGCAGCCGAAGGACGTCGAGCGCTTCGACGCCGCCTTCTTCAGCTGGAACGGGGGCTCCAACTACACCGACGACCCGGTGGTCAGGGTGGAGCGACGGGACGAGTCCGGCGAGTGGGAGGACTACGGCGACCAGTCCGGCGAGATCCCGATGACCCTCGACTTCCCCTCCGTGCAGGACGGCGCCGCGCCCTATCTGCAGGGTGGCCAGGAGTGGCACTGGACCGCCCGCTTCGAGGCCTTCGTGGCCGGCGCGGAGGACCGTCCGATCAACACGGGGGATCGTGAGCCCGCGACGCCGGCCGGCACCTACCGCTTCGTGGTCGAGGGCCAGCGCCGCGAGGGAGGCCAGGTGACCGGCTACGAGGTCGCCTCGGAGGAGTTCGAGGTGACGCCCTGGGACGGCATCCTGGTCCAGGACTTCGGTCTCGAGCCCGACGGCACGATGAGCTTCCGGGTGGGGCCGACCAGCGTCTTCGACAGCCCCGTCGAAGGCTGCGCCCAGGACACGGTCGGGCCGATCGACTACCCCGACACCCACCCCGACCCCGCCCGGTTCATCCGCCACCAGCGCACCGCGCTTGGCGACGGAAGCTGCGACGTCGAGTGGTTCTGCTTCACCTGCACCTGGCGGCCCTGGCTCGACTACGGTGACGCTGAGAGCGCCAAGGTGACGGTGACCCTCGGCAACGGCACGACCGAGGTGGTGGAGGCCGCCAGGCAGGGCGAGCGCTGGCGGACAGACCGCGTGCTGCGCCAGAACGAGGTGGCCCAGGTGAGGACCGGGGACGTGCTCGATCCGTTCGGCAACACCAACCAGGACTCGGTCCTGCTCGCGAACGGGACCGCGCCCGCCGACGCCGACGGCGACGGGGTGATCGACGAGGCCGACGGCTGCCCGGCGGTTCCCGGCCCGCCCGAGAACGGCGGCTGCCCGCTGCCGGACCCGGTGCTCGACACCGACGGGGACGGGGTCCCGGAAGACGCCGACCGCTGCCCCGGCGCGCCGGGGACGATCAACGCGTTCGGCTGCCCGGCCC
>JBOGZI010000200.1:0-2526 GCA_050697275.1 Solirubrobacterales bacterium
ACGCGATGGTGGCCGCGGGGGCGGCGGCGGAGGCTCGGGCCGCGGCGGAGGCCGGCGCCTCGCGCACGGTGAGGGCCGCCCTGGGCTTCGAGGAGCTGCTCGAGGGACACGACGACCCGCCGCCGCCCGAGGCGATCGAGGCCGTCAAGGCCGGGCACCGTTCGTATGCGCGAAGGCAGCTCACCTGGATGCGCCGGATGGAGGGGGTCACCCTGATCGACCGCGGCGGGCGCGACGACGCCGAGGTGGCGGCGGAAATAGTCTCGAAGCTGTGAGGAGCCGGGCGTGAGGTTCGAGAAGTGGCAGGCGCTGGGTAACGACTACCTGATCGTCGAGGCCGAGCAGCTTCCCTGGGAGCTGAGCACCCAGCGGGTGAAGCGGCTCTGCGACCCGCACTTCGGAGTCGGCTCGGACGGCATCCTGCTGCTCTCGGCGCCGGAGAGCTCAGAGCACGTCGCCGACCTGCGGATCTTCAACCCCGACGGCTCGGAGGCGGAGCTCTCGGGCAACGGGGCGCGCCAGGCCGTCCTCTACCTGCGCCAGCGCGGCTGGACCGAGGCCGACGAGTTCGCGATCATGACCAGGGCGGGCGAGCTCAGGCCGTTAATCCGCTCCGGGCGCGAGGCGACCCTCGAGATGGGCCGGGCGCGGACCACGTCGGCCGACTTCCCCTCCGGCCCCAATGACGGGCGGGGTGAGCTCGCGGCGGGAGGGCGGAGCTGGGCCTTCCGGCACGTCTCGATCGGGAACCCGCAGTGCGCGATCGAGGTGGGGGAGGGGCTCGAGGAGCTCGACCTCGGCGCGATCGGCCCCGAGATCGAAGGCCACGAGCTGTTCCCGAACCGCACCAATGTGAGCTTCTACTGGGCGGACGGGAACCGCGTCCGCGCCCGCATCTTCGAGCGCGGGGTGGGGGAGACGCTCTCCTCCGGGACGGGGGCCTCGGGCGCGGCGGTCGCCGCCCACCTCGACGGTGGCGGGCGCTCGCTCACTGTCGAGCTGGACGGGGGTGAGCTCGAGGTGGAGATCGGGGGCGGCCTCCAGGTCCGGCTCACCGGGTGGGCGGAGCCGATCTTCTCCGGCCAGCTCTCCCCGGAGCTGGTCGCGGCCCTGGCCGAGCTCGACTGAGGCTACTTCCGCTCGCGCCGGGTGACGCCCCGGGTGGGGTGCCAGGACTCGATCACCAGCGTGTCCGGAGGGTCCCCGTCCACCCGGATAACGACCAGCTCGTCGATCTCGGCCCGGAACAGGTGCGAGCGGCCGCTCGCTCCCCGGTTGATCTCGGCGATCAGAGCCTGGTCGGTTATCTCCTCGGCCCGCCCGGCGAGCTTGGCGTCGCCCGGCTGGGCCACCGGGTCGTCGACGGGGGGAGGCATCTCGGCCGAGGCGCTGTGGAGGGCGAAGCGGGCATCGCGCTGCAGGTCGAGCGCCTTCACCGATCGCCACATCGAGCCGAACCAGAGCTCCCCGTCGCGAAAGGTGGCCTCGGTGCCGCTGATTCGCGGCGAGCCGTCCCTGCGCAGGGTGGCCAGGGTCTTGTGCACGTGCGAGTCGAAGATGCGCTGCGCGAGCGCGCTCAGCTCTGGCGCCTCCGCCTGGACCTCCCGCCAGCTGGGCATGCGCCGATCCTAACCGCGCCCCTAGTGTTCGGGGAGATGGCGTCACCCGAGAGGACGAAGAAGGCGTTCAGCGCCCCCTCCAGGCGCCTGGAGGCGATGCCGCCGTACATGTTCGCCGAGCTCGAACGCAAGATCGAGCAGAAGCGGGACGAGGGGGTGGACGTGATCAGCCTCGGGATCGGCGACCCCGACGTGCCCACCTTCCGCCACATCGTCGAGGCGATGCGGGAGGCGGTCGGTGATCCCAGCGCCCAGCGGTATCCGAGCAACCGGGGCCGGCGCGAGTTCCGCGAGGCGTTCGCGGACTTCTACCTGGCGCGGTTCGGCGTGGAGATCGACCCGGTCGAGGAGGTGATGCCGGCGATCGGCGCCAAGGAGTGCATCTACAACCTCTGCTTCGCCTTCCTCGATCCCGGCGACGTCGCCCTCTCCGCGGACCCGGGCTATCCGGTTTACACCGGCGGGCCGGTGCTGGCGGGCGCCGAGGCCCATCTGCTGCCCCTGGTTCCCTCGCTCGGCTTCGTGCCCGACCTCGACGCGATTCCCGCCGATCGGCTCGAGGCCGCCCGGCTGCTGTTCATCAACTACCCAAACAACCCCACCGGGGCGGTGGTTCCCGAGGGGTTCTTCGAGCGGGTGGTCGAGCTCGCCCGCGAGCACGAGATCCTGGTCGTCCACGACAACGCCTACTCGGAGACGACCTTCGATGGCTACGTCGCACCGAGCTTCCTCGCCACTCCGGGGGCGAAGGAGGTCGGGGTCGAGGTCTTCTCGCTCTCGAAGGGCTTCAACATGACCGGCTGGCGCTGCGCGGCGATCCTCGGCAACGCCGAGGCGATCAAGACCTACTGGCGCCTGAAGACGAACGTCGACTCGGGGCTGTTCGAGGCGGTGCAGCTCGCCGGGG
>JBOGZI010000201.1:0-3865 GCA_050697275.1 Solirubrobacterales bacterium
GCTCTCCAGCCGGGCCCAGGTGCCGGCCTCCTCCTGGCGGCGCCAGTGGGCGAGAAAGCGATCGTGGAGCAGCTGCCGGCGCGCCAGCAGGTGGACGGCGAGCAGGTCGAGGCCCCGGTAGGTGGTGCGGCCTGGGGCCCGAGCCGCCAGCCCCGGATCGAGCTCCGCGGTCTGCCCCGCCCTGGCCCGGACGGCTCGGGCGTCCGCGGCCTGCAGCTCCTCGAGATGGGCGCGCACCCGCGGCAGCATCACGTCGCAGTCGTGGATCTCGCCGAGGACGTCCTGGAGCTCGCGGGCCCGGCGCCGCGCCGTGCCGGCGGGCCGGCCGAAGCAGAAGCCGGTCGCCTCGAGCACGTAGCGGAGGCGCTTGGCGGCGATCCGCATGTCGTGCTGGGCCTCGACCCGGTCGGGATCGAGGGCCTTCGGCACGAAGGAGAGCAGCTCGCCGAGGCGCACCTTGACGATCCGGGCCGCGTTCTCGCCGAGCGACGCGGCGGGATCGAGCTTCTTGACCGGGCGCGCCTTCATCCGGAGCCGTCGCCCCTCGCCGCTCCCTCGGGCGCTCGCCCCCGGGCGGTCTCGACCAGCTCCGCCAGGCTCTCGCGCAGCTCCGCCAGCCTGCGCGGCTCCACCAGCGGCGCCAGCGCGAAGTTGGCCTCGGCCTGCTCCTCGCGGAGGCGGCCGATCAGCGAGGAGATCCCGTCGCGGTCGGGCGCCGGTATCCGGTCGTTGAAGCTGTGCAGCGCCGCGAGCGCGACGTCGCGGTCGCGGCGCTCGCCGAGTCCGTCGGCGAGCCGCTTCACCCGGCGCAGGGCCCGCCTGTGGGCCTTGCGCGGGAAGCAGGGCTCGAACACCTCGAGCGCGGCCCGGAGGCGGCGGGTGGCCACCCTCATGTCGTGGACCCGCTCGATGTCGCTGGTGTCGAGCACGCCCCGGGCGTGGTCGGAGAGCTCCTCGGCGCGCACCGAGACGATCAGGGCGGCGGACTCCGCGTAGCTCTGCTCCGCGCTCAGCCCGTCGATCTCGCGCGCCTTCGCCACGGGCTCAATCCTTCTCGGCCTTCTTCGCGTGGCGCGCGATCCTGCTCCGTGAAGCCAACTCTCCTCCTCGTCAGGCGGCGAGCTTCCGCTGGGAGCCGTCAGGCTCCCCGTTCAGCAGGGTGAGGATAATCCCCTCGCGAAGCCCACCCTTGCCGATCTGCAGCGGCTGGCCGAGCAGCTCGGAGAACTTCTCGAGCAGCAGAACCCCCGCCGGCAGCAGCTTCACCCGTCTCGGGTCGAGCTCGAAGCGCTTCGCGACCTCGGCGATCTCGTCGCTGGAGAGCACCCGCACCGCCCGCTCCAGCGTCTCGTACTCGAGCACGGCCCCCACCAGGGTCCGCAGCGAGGTCGCGCTGCCGCCCACCGCCACGGCCTGGTCGGGCCGCTCCAGCTCGACGTCCTCGAAGAGGTCGGAGATGTGGTCCCGCAGCCCCCTGATCTCCGAGGCCGAGGGCGGGTCGCTCTCCAGGTGCTCCTCGGTGAGCGAGCCCGAGCCGATCTTGAAGGAGCGCAGATCGGTGACCCCGTCGGCGGCCGTGCCGAAGACGACCTCCGAGGAGCCGCCCCCGACGTCCACCACCGCCACCGTGCCCTCGACGGGATGGCCGAGCGACTTGGTCGCACCGAGGAAGGCGAGGCGGCCCTCCTCGTCCTCGTCGAGCACCTGGACCTCGACGCCGGCGGCGTCGGTGATCGCCTTCACCACCTTGTCGCGGTTCTTCGCCTCCCGGATCGCCGCGGTGGCCACGGTCTTGATCACCTCGGCCCCGAGCTCCTCGGCGAGGCGCACCTGCGTGCTGACCACCTCGGCCACCTCGGCGATCTTCTCCGCGGCGATCTTCCCGTTCTTGGACGCCTGCTTGCCGATCCGCGTGTAGGCCCGCTGCTCCATCACCTTGCGCAGCTGCCCCTCCTGGGGCTCGGCGACGAGCAGGCGCGTTGTGTTCGAGCCGATGTCGATCGCGCCGCAGAGCACCGGATCAGTCGGGCGCCGCCGCGGAATCCATCATCTCAGGCGGATCTTCGCAGAGGAGCCGGAGGGTCACCGCCCTGAAGGCTGCCTGGCGCCCTAAAGGCTGCCCTGGATCTGGGTCTGGTTGTCGGCGCCCTTGGTGCCCTGGTCGCTCGCGATCCCGTGCAGGGAGAGCGCCGCCGGCGGCCTCAGCTCGACTCCCGCGATCACGGCGCTTCCGACCGGGACCTGCCGGAGGTCGATGCCGCTGGACCCGTCGACGTTGATGACGATGTCGCTCTCGGACTCGCGCGTGCCGTCGGCCGAGAGCACCAGCTGACCGGCCCCGGGGCAGACCGCCTGCACCGTCCCCGCCACGTCACCGTCGGTGACCGTCTGCTGGTCGACCTCGAGCGCGGTCTGCGTCAGCGCCTCGGATGGACTCGCCTTCGGGGTGGGCGAGACCGCCGCGCCGTCGGAGTCGCAGCCGCCTCCGGAGGGCGGCGTGGGAGTGGTCGTCGTCGTGCCCGTGCCGGTCCCCGGCGTCGTCGCGGGAGGCGGCGGCGGTGCGGGGCCGAGGCGGACCGTGACGGTGACCGCGCTCGCGAACGGCGGTGGCGTGGCGGCGCCGGCGGCGTCCGGGGTCATCCTCACCAGCACCGAGGCCGCCGGGGAGGAGACGGTGTAGAAGTCCTTGCCGGGCTCGTCGTCGCGGAAGGTGACCGTGCCCGAGAAGGTCGCCTTGTCGGCGCTGCCCCGCGTCTTGCGCTTGCCGTCCTCGGCGTAGGTGCCGTTGAGCAGCGTGCGCACCGGGGTGTTCACCCGAGTCCCCTGCTCGGGCAGGCTCCTGGCGTGGATCGCGACCAGCGGCCCGGCGGCCTGGGCGAGCGCGTAGCTGCCGGCGCTGCGGTTGACCTGCACGACCGTGCCCCGCAGCACCTGCGGCTTCGGCTGCACGGCCTTGCCGGTCGGCACCGGGCCCGCGGCGATCGGCGGGATGAAGCTGGGGGCCGGCGTGGTGGGCGGCTTCACCGGCGGGGTAACCGGCGGCGGCGCAGGCGCCGGCGCCTTCGCCTGCTTCGGCGCCTCCCGGGGGGTCTGCGCGACGAACGGGGGCGGCACGGACTCGGGCTCGGAGAGCACGGTGCTCATCGCCGTCCCCACCACCAGGCCGAAGCCGACCGCGGTCAGCGCCAGGGTCGCCACCAGTCTCAGAGGCATCGGCAGGCCGCCGCCTGCCCGCTGGCGGGGCCGCAGGGCGACCGGGTAGGGCAGGCTGAGCGGCGGGCCCACCCGCCTGCCGCAGTCGACGCAGTAGCGCTGGTCGAGCGCCAGCTCGGCGCCGCAGGCCGAGCAGGGACCGAGGCTCTCCACCACGATGCTCACTTCGTCTCCGGCTTCGCCGCCGGGTCAGGGCTTCCTGTCGCCGGCTTCGCCGCCGCGTCGGGCTTGTCGCCGGCCGGCTTTGCGTTGCCGGAGGTCTTCGCCTCTCCCTCCTTGGCCGCCGGGCTCACCTCCTTGCCGCACTTCCAGCAGTAGACCGCGCCGCGCGCCTGCAGCGCGCCGCAGTTGGGGCAGCTCCCGGCAGCGCCCTCCTCGCCGAGACGCAGCACCCGCTCGATCTGGCCGAGCTTCGCGTCCACCTCGCGCAGCCTCTCGGCCTGCTTGAGGATGACCTCGCCCTTGAACTGCTTGCGGGTCGCCATCTCGTAGGCGATCCCGCCGAGGTCCCACTGCAGCTCGGCGAACTGACGCGCCAGCTCCTCGCGCTGCTGGAGCAGGCTGGGCTCCCCGACCGGGGCCCCGACCGCGCCGGCGCCGCCCCGCTTGGCCTTGCCCTTGGCGCCCGCCGGGGCCGAGGCCGGGGCCACCG
>JBOGZI010000202.1:0-6738 GCA_050697275.1 Solirubrobacterales bacterium
GTCCGGAGGACGCCGAGCGCACGATCGTCGCCCACGCTCACCACGACGCCGCCCGCACCGCCTTCTTCTTCAACCCGGCGATCACGGAGACGGTGGGGGAGCACGCTCCCTGGGTGTTCGAGAACAACGACACCAGCCCGCCGCTGATGTGGCCACTGCCCGCCGGCCCGGCCCTGGTAGCGGCGGGCGCGCTGGTCGGCAGCCGCCGCCTCACCGGGCTGGGCGCGCTCGTCTCCGCGGGCGGGGCCGCCTTCATGGCCCACATCGGCTCGGGGCAGGTCGTCCCCGGCGCCAACGACAACGGCACGGGATGCGTCAGCCTGATCGCACTGGCGCGGGCACTGGCCGAGCGCCCGCCGGAGAACACCCGCGTCCTCTTGCTCTCCACCTCCGAGGAGGCGCTGTGTGAGGGCATGGGCCTGTTCATGGAGCGACACGGCGCCGAGCTGCCGGTGCAGAGCACCTTCTTCCTCTCGATCGACACCGTCGGCTCCCCGCACCTGCTCGCCCTGCGAGGAGAGGGAATGCTGAACATGCGCGAGTACCCGGCCGAGTCCCTCGCGCTGGTCGACTCCACCGCCGCGGAGCTCGGCATCGAGCTCTTCCCCAATCTGCGCCTGCGCAACGCGACCGACGGCGTCTTCCCGCTCGCCGCCGGATACCAGTGTGCGTCCCTCGCCTCCTGCAACCAGTGGAAGAACCCCTCCAACTACCACTGGGAGACCGACACGCCGAACAGGATCGACTACGGCACCCTCGCGGACGCGATCCGCCTCTCCGAGGCGGTCGTTCGCCGCCTCGACGAGCGCTGGCTCTAGGGACAGCCTGGCCACTCCAAAGGAGGAGCGATGGACTACGAGACGCTGCGGTACGAACCGGACGGTCACGTCACCGTGTTGACCTACGCGCGACCCGAACAGCGCAACGCGGTCAGCCGCAAGATGAACGAGGAGCTCCACCACGCCTGGCGGCGCTTCCGCGACGACCCCGACGCCTTCGTGCTGGTGATCACCGGCGAGGGGGATGCCTTCTGCGCCGGCTGGGACCTCGAGGATGCCGCCGAGCTGGGGGAGGGCCCGACTCCCGACTGGGACGAGTTCCGGACCAGCCTCTTCAACTCGCCCGGCGAGTGCGGCTACACGCGCCAGGTGGACGTCTTCAAGCCGGTGATCGCCGCGGTCAACGGCTGGGCGGTCGCCGCCGGGCTCGAGAACGCGCTGCTCGCCGACTTCCGGATCGCCGCCGAGAACGCGGTGTTCGGCGCGCTCGAGCGGCGCTGGAACATCGTCGGCGGCGACGGCATGACCGTGCGCCTGCCGCTGGTGGTCGGCTACGGACGCGCGATGGAGCTGATCATCACCGGGCGGCCCGTGGACGCCGAGGAGGCGCTGCGGATCGGGCTCGCAAACGAGGTGGTGCCGGAGGGCAAGTCATTGGAGCGGGCGCTCGAGCTGGCCCACCAGATCGCCGAGCTTCCCCAGGGCGCGATCCGCTCCGACAAGGAGACGATGGTCCGCAACGTCGGCCGCACCTACGAGGAGCAGCTTCGCCGCGAGGCCGAGAACTGCCTCTCGATGTTTGCCCGCCGTGACTCGCACGCGATCGGCGCCCGCGCCTTCAAGGAAGGGCGCAAGCCCGAATGGCCCCACCACGGCCTATGAGTCGCGAGCTCCCCGACGGGTACGAGCTCGACGACGACCGCGGCCGCGTCGATCTCGGAGTGGTCCATCACTTCCTCTCCGAGCAGTCCTACTGGGCCAAGGGCCGCTCCTATGCGGAGGTCGAGAGGCTGGTGGAGGAAGCCACGCGCGTGATCGGGGTCTACGCGGCGGATGGATCACAGGTCGGCTTCTGCCGGGTCGTCTCGGATGACGCCGCCTTCGCCTTCCTCGGGGACGTGTTCGTGCTCGAGGGTCATCGGGGGAAGGGGCTCGGCCGCGCGCTGGTCGCAGAGGCCGTGGAGCGCGGCCCGCAGTCGCGCCTTCGCTGGATCCTCGGGACCGAGGACGCGCAGGAGCTCTATGCCGGATACGGCTTCGGGCGCCCTTCCGAGCTGGTCCTGGAGCGTCCGCCGGCCGAGGAGTGAGCGCCGCGGCCCATAGGATCGCTCACCGGCCACCACCGAGAGGAGCTGACGATGCCCAAGTTCGAGTACACCACCGACATCCTCAAGTCGATCGTCGGGGAAGAGAAGCTCCGCATAGGGGATCTGGAGGACTCGCTGAAGAACCACGGCGAGGAGGGCTGGGAGCTGGCGGCGCTGGCGCTCAACGTCAACATCCAGCGGGGCCAGGACGGGGACCTGCTGATCTTCAAGCGGGCGGCGGCTTGATCTAGGCTGAGGGCCATGTGCCGAAACATCAGGACTCTCCACAACTTCGATCCACCAGCGAGCGAGGAGGAGGTGCAGGACGCGGCCCTCCAGTACGTGCGCAAGATCAGCGGCTCCAGCAAGCCGTCGAAGGCGAACGCCGAGGCGTTCGATCACGCCGTCGAGGAGGTCGCGGACGCGACCCGCACCCTGCTCGACTCGCTGGTGACCAAGGCGCCGCCGAAGGACCGCGAGGTCGAGGCGGCCAAGCGCCGCGCCCGATCGGCCCAGCGCTTTGCAGCGGCCTAGGCCAGCGGCTTCGCTTCAGCCTGCTCCCGGATCCAGCGATGGATCGCGCGGGAGTGAGTGAGCACGGTCCCGTCCGCGAGCTTCAGCGCTGGCAGCTTCTTCTGCCCGGTCGCCGCCTCCAGCTCCTCGCGGGACCCCTTGCGCAGGAAGGGGATCGGGCTGCCGTGGGCGGCGACGACCTTGTCGTACTCGATCCCGGCCTCCCGCAGCGCCTCCTGGACCCGGCGGCAGGGATGAACCCGAGGGCCGCCGCCGTCGCCGTGACAGACGTAGAGGGTCGGTTTCTCCATGCGGAACGGCTACCCGCCTGGGCCTGGGCTACACCGCAGCGGACAGCCTGAGCAAGACGTCTAACGCCCCGAGGGGCCGGTAAAGCCGCCCCGCGCGAGCGTCGATCTACCCCGGGTGAAGCTTGGTTGGATGACCATGGCGCTCGCGGCCTTCTCCACGGTGGCCAGTCTGTCGTGCGGCGTGGGCTATGAACCGACCGATTCGCTGGCCGGCGAGATGTCACCCGAATGGGAGGACTTCGCGGAGCGAGTCGATCGTGCCTGCGCGAGCAACTTCAACGCGGGGCAGGGGGAGCTAGGGGAGATGCAGGAGGAGGCCGAGAGCGAAGGCTGGAGCGAAAAGGCGGTCGAGTCCGAGTACCGGTTCATCCAGGCGCAGCACCAGCAGGCGACCCATGACGAAATCGCCTCGGTCGGTGAGCCGCCCGAGCATCCCGAGATCTTCTATCCGTGGCTTAAGAACGTCGGCTACCGCGCGGAGCTGATGCGAAGAGCCGGACAAGCTTGGGCCGAGGGCGATCGGAGGCGCAGCCTGGTCGCTAGTCAGCAGATCCTGGCGGCCAAGATCGACGCCGACTGGCTGGGCCTGCACTTCGGTCTTCGGATTTGCACCTCGAACGGACCAATGAACACCTTGGATGGTGAGGACGGGCACAATTACCTTGAGCGAATCAATGAGGTCTGCCGGAGGCGCATAGCTCAGGACTGGGACCTTTGGCAGCAGGGCAAGTTCTCTCCCAATGCGGCCGCCGGCTCGGCCCTCGGCGAGACACTCGACATGGCCGCGGAGGCACCTCCGGTCGAGCAGTATGAGCTCCGGCAGCGGATCCTCAACGCGAAGCGGGAGCTAGACCGATTACAGGTCAGCACGATCAAGCGCGCCGCCCGGAGCGAGGACCCTCGGGCCTGGATCAAGGTCCGAGACAAGGTCGGGCTCCGAATCGTGCGGGACCGTGCCCAGCTGGCAGCCGAGTTCAGGCTGCCCGACTGCGGCTGGCCGGCTCCCGCGAAAGCGGGTCGGGTCGCGAGGGAGGAGGGCGTCTAGACCGCGGCGCGGTTGCGATCGATGGTTCGCGCGAAGTCCGTGCCGGCGGGGAGGGTGCCGAAGACCTGGCCCCAGTCGCCGGTGAGGCGCGACCCACAGAACGCATCGGCGGTGGCCTCGTCCGCGAAGCGGACCAGTAGCGACCCCTGTAGCGCCAGGGCCATTCGCTCGACGATCCGCCGGGCGCGGGCCTCGATCTCGCCCATATGGCCGAGCTCGTCGCGAAGCTCCTTCACGTAGGCGTCGAGCCGCGGCTCGGCGCCCTCGGCCTCGCCGACCTCTGCGAAGAAGGCCTCGACCGAGTCGGGGTTCTTGACCATCGCCCGCAGCACGTCCAGGCACTGGACGTTGCCCGAGCCCTCCCAGATCGAGGCGAGCGGGGCCTCGCGGTAGAGGCGGGGCAGCCCCGACTCCTCGATGTAGCCGTTGCCCCCGAGGCACTCGAGGCACTCGACCGCGTGCTCGGGGCCGCGCTTGCAGATCCAGTACTTGAGCACCGCGTTGGCGATCCGCTTGAAGGCCTGCGCCTGATCGTCGCCGGCGATCGCCTCGTCGTAGGAGCGGGCGAGGCGCAGCGCCGAGATCGTCGCCGCCTCGGACTCGACCGCGAGGTCGGCGAGCACGTTCTGCATCAGCGGGTGCTCGACCAGGGTCTTGCCGAAGGTCGAGCGATGATCGGCGTGGTTGATCGCCTGGACCAGCCCGGCGCGCATCCCGGTGGCCGACCCTTGCACGCAATCGAGGCGGGTGTGATTGACCATCTCGATGATCGTCCGCACCCCGGCGCCCTCCTCGCCGATCAGCCGCGCCCAGGCGCCGTCGAACTCGATCTCCGATGAGGCGTTGGAGCGGTTGCCGAGCTTGTCCTTGAGCCGCTGCAGGCGGAAGCGGTTGCGCTCGCCGTCCGGGGTCCAGCGCGGGAAGAGGAAGCAGGAGATGCCGGCGTCGGCCTGGGCGAGGACGAGGAAGGCGTCGCACATCGGCGCCGAGAAGAACCACTTGTGGCCGGTGATCTCGTACTCGGCCCCGGGGCCGCCGCCGTTGATCGGCCGGGCCACCGTTGTGTTGGCGCGGACGTCGGAGCCGCCCTGCTTCTCGGTCATGCCCATGCCGGCGAGCGCTCCGGGCTTCTCGGGGGCGGGAACGTTGCGCGGGTCGTATTGGTCGGACATGAAGCGCGACTCCCACTCCTCGGCCAGCTCGGGCTGGTGGCGGAGGGCGGGAATCACCGAGTAGGTCATCGAGATCGGGCAGCCGATCCCGGCCTCCGCCTGCGAGATGCACATGAAGGCGGCGCCGCGGGCGACGTGGGCGCCCGGCTGCGGGTCGGTCCAGGGCAGCGAGTGGAGCCCGGTGCCGACCGCCATGCCGAGCAGCTCGTGCCAGGAGGGATGGAACTCGACCTCGTCGACCCGGTTGCCGTAGCGGTCGTGGGTCCTCAGCCTCGGCGGGTTCTCGTTCGCGAGCCTGCCCAGCTCGATGATGTCGGCGCGGCCGGCGAGCTGACCGGCGGCGGAGATCCGGTCGGTGGCCCAGTCGGCACCTTCCCGCTTCACCGCCTCGACCAGCGGCCGGTCCGCCTCGAAGACGTTGTAGTCGACCAGCGGCGGGGGCTGGTTGGTGACCTCGTGGGTGCGGACGCCTGTGGGCCTTTCGACCGTCGCCATGCAGCGACCATCTTAGGCGGCGGCGAGGCCGCGCAGATAGCATCGCCGCGCCGTGGCCAAGATCAAGGTGAAGAACCCGATCGTCGAGCTCGACGGCGACGAGATGACCCGGATCATCTGGGCCTTCATCAAGGAGCAGCTGATCCTGCCCTACCTCGAGGTCGACCTGAAGTACTTCGACCTCTCGATCCAGAGCCGCGACGCGACGGAGGACCAGATCACGGTAGACGCCGCCAACGCGATCAAGGAGCACGGGGTCGGGGTGAAGTGCGCGACGATCACCCCCGACGAGGCGCGGGTCAAGGAGTTCGGCCTCAAGGAGATGTACCGCTCTCCGAACGGGACGATCCGAAACATCCTCGGCGGGGTGATCTTCCGCGAGCCGATCGTGATCTCGAACATCCCGCGGCTCGTCCCCGGCTGGACGAAGCCGATCGTGATCGGGCGCCACGCCTTCGGCGACCAGTACCGGGCCACCGACACGCGGATCCCCGGTAAGGGAACGCTGACGCTCAACTTCACGCCCGATGACAGCTCCGAGTCGCCGATCGAGCTCGACGTCTTCGACTTCCCCGAGGATGGCGGCGGGGTGGCGATGGCGATGTACAACCTCGATGAGTCAATCCGCGACTTCGCCCGTGCCTCATTCCGCTACGGCCTCGAGCGCGGCCTCCCCGTATACATGTCGACCAAGAACACGATCCTGAAGACCTACGACGGGCGCTTCAAGGATCTCTTCGAGGAGGTCTTCGACTCCGAGTTCAAGCAGGAGTTCGACGCGAAGGGGCTCAGCTACGAGCATCGGCTGATCGACGACATGGTCGCCGCGGCGCTCAAGTGGGAGGGCGGATACGTCTGGGCCTGCAAGAACTACGACGGCGACGTCCAATCGGACACGGTCGCCCAGGGCTTCGGCTCGCTCGGGCTGATGACCAGCGTCCTGATGTCGGCCGACGGCAAGACGGTCGAGGCGGAGGGCGCCCACGGCTCGGTCACCCGCCACTACCGCCAGCACCAGCAGGGCAAACCGACTTCCACCAACCCGATTGCCTCGATCTTCGCCTGGACCCGGGCCCTCGCCGCCCGTGGCCGCATGGACGAGACCCCCGAGGTGAT
>JBOGZI010000203.1:0-4671 GCA_050697275.1 Solirubrobacterales bacterium
GCGCCGCCCGCCGACCCCGCCCCGACCCCCTCCGGCGGCGGGTCCTCGGGCGCCTCCGGAGGCATCGGCCTCTAGAGAGGCGAGGACCCGGATGCGCGCGATCGACCGCAGGCTCGGGCTTCTCTTCTGCCTCTTCCTCGTTCTCTTTTCGGTGGTGCTGGCGCGCGCCTTCTGGCTGCAGGCTGTGAGGGGCGGCGAGCTGAAGGCCGAGGCCCGCGGCCAGCAGGTCGAGAAGGTGGTCGTCCCGGGTGAGCGTGGGCGGGTGATCGACCGGACCGGCAAGGTGCTGGCGGTCTCGGAGGAGGCCGCGGACGTGATCGCCACGCCCTACCAGGTAGAGGACCCGGCCCAGGCTGCCGCCCTGCTGCACGACGCGCTGGGGGCGCCCGAGGCCGAGCTGCTGGAGGCGCTCTCCGACCCCGACTCCGGCTTCGAGTACCTGGCGCGCAAGGTCGACCAGGACGCGGCGGCTCGCGTGGAGGAGCTCGAGCTGGCGGGCATCTCGACCGCGCCGAACAGCAGGCGCAACTATCCCCAGGGCGAACTGGCGGCGCAGGTGATCGGCGCTGTCGGCACCGAGAACCAGGGGCTGACCGGCCTCGAGCAGGCCCAGGACGAGGTGCTCGGCGGCGCCGCCGGCGAGCAGGAGATCGTCCGGGACGCCCTCGGCGCTCCGCTGCGGCTGGAGACGGTCCGTGCGCCGAGCATCGGCCGCGACATCCACACCACGCTCGACGCCGCGATCCAGGGCAAGACCGAGGAGGCCCTCGCCACGGCGGCCGAGCGCTTCTCGGCGAAGGGGGCGAGCGCGGTGGTCATGAACCCCCAGACCGGCGAGGTGCTGGCGATGGCCAACTGGCCCGGATACGACCCCTCCGACCTCGAGTCCGCCAGCCCCGAGGAGCTCGCCAACCGGGCCACGGGCTTCACCTACGAGCCGGGATCCACCTTCAAGGCCTTCACGGTGGCGGCGGCGCTGGAGGAGGGGCTGGTGACACCCGAGACCAGCTTCCACCTCCCATCGACGATCCAGGTCGCCGACAGGGAGATCGAGGAGGCGCACGCGCGCCCGCCGATCGACGCCACCGTCGCGGAGATCGTCGCCCAGTCCTCCAACGTCGGCGCGGTCACGGTCGGACTCGAGGTCGGGGGCGACAAGTTCGACGAGTGGATCAGGCGGCTCGGGTTCGGCGAGCAGACCGGGATCGAGTTCCCGGCCGAGGAGCAGGGGATCGTGCCCGACCGCGACGACTACTCCGGCTCGACGATGGGGAACCTGCCGATCGGCCAGGGGCTGTCGGTCACCCCGCTCCAGATGGCGGCCGGCTACTCCGCGATCGCCAACGGCGGCGTGCTGCGGAGCCCCCGCCTGCTTACCGACATCGGCGGCGAGGCGCCCGAGGCCGCCCAGGAGGCGGAGCGCGTCCTGAGCCCCGAGACGGCGCGCCAGCTGCGACAGATGCTCGAGGGCGTGCTCGAGGCGGGCGGCACCGCCTCGGAGGTGAGCGTGCCCGGCTACGTGCTGGCGGGCAAGACCGGGACCGCCCAGAAGGTCGTGGACGGCACCTACTCGGAGGACCGCTACGTCGCCTCCTTCGTCGGCTTCGCGCCCGCCAGCTCCCCGAAGCTGCTGGTCGCCGTGATCGTCGACGAGCCCGACTACATCCACTCGGGCGGGGCGGTGGCTGCGCCGGTGTTCGGCGAGATCGCCTCCTTCGCGCTGCCCTATCTCGGCATTTCGCCCAAGTAACGGCCCTCCATACAATCGCCGCCATGGTGCTCGAAGAGCTCCTGCGCAGCTCGGGGGTCGCGGCGGAGGTCCGCGGCGACCGGGAGACGGAGATCTCGGGACTCGCCTACGACAGCGGGCGGGTGGAGCCCGGGACCCTGTTCTTCTGCGTGCAGGGAGAGACGAGGGACGGACACGAGTTCGGGGCCGCCGCGGTGGAGCGCGGGGCCGCGGCGCTGGTGGTCGAGCGGTCCCTCGACACCGGCGCCCCCGAGGTCGTGGTGGGCGATGCCCGCGCCGCGATGGCGCCGATCGCCGCGACCTTCAACGGCGACCCGACCGCCGAGCTGACCGTGGTCGGGATCACGGGCACCAACGGCAAGACCACCACGGCGTTCCTGCTGCGCGAGCTGTTCGAGGCCGCCGGCACCCGTTGCGGGCTGCTCGGCACCGTTCGCCGTGTGGTCGGGGGCGACGTCGAAGAGGTCGAGCGCACCACGCCGGAGGCGATCGACCTGCAGGCGACCTTCAGGCGGATGCTCGAGGCCGGTGACGAGGCCTGCGCGATGGAGGTCTCCTCCCACGCCTTGGTCCTGCACCGCGCCAACGCGATCCACTTCAACGTCAAGGTGTTCACCAACCTGAGCCAGGACCACCTCGACTTCCACGCCGACATGGAGGAGTACTTCGAGGCGAAGCGGCTGCTCTTCTCGGCCGAGGGGGGCACGCCGATGCTCGAGCTGGAGGGCGGCCTCTCGGTGGTCAACGTCGACGATCCGTACGGCCGCCGGCTGGCCGAGGACCTGCGGGGCGATGACGGCGGCCCCTGCATCACCTTCTCGGCGTCCGGCGGCGACGCGGACTTCAGCGCCCGTGGAGCGAGCTACGACGCGCGCGGCTCCCGCTTCCTCTGCCTCACCCCGGAGGGAGAGATCGAGGTGAAGACTCCGCTGCCGGGGCACTTCAACGTCGAGAACGCGCTCGCGGCGCTGGCAGCGGCGCACGCGGTGGGGCTTGACCTGCACCGCGCCGCCGGCGTCCTCGCCGACACCGCCCAGGTGCCGGGGCGCTTCGAGTCGATCGACGAGGGACAGCCGTTCGCGGTGATCGTCGACTACGCCCACACCCCGGACTCGCTCGAGAACGTGCTCGGGGCGGCGCGGCGGCTCACCCGCGGCCGGCTGATCAGCGTCTTCGGCTGCGGCGGGGACCGCGACCGCGAGAAGCGTCCACTGATGGGCCGGGCGGGCGCCGAGCTCTCCGACCTCGCCGTGGTCACCTCGGACAACCCGCGCTCCGAGGAGCCCGGCGCGATCATCGAGCAGATCATGGCGGGGATCGACGCGCTGCCGGAACGGTCCTCGCACGCCCGGACGCGCGAGGCGCGGCGGCCTGAGCAGGTCGAGGGGGGACGTGGCGAGGTGATGGTGGAACCCGACCGGCGCGCGGCGATCGCGATGGCCCTCGAGCGGGCCGGCGAGGGGGACACCGTGGTGATCGCGGGCAAGGGCCATGAGCAGGGCCAGGAGTTCGAGAACGGGCGCAAGGTGCCGTTCGACGACAGGGAGGTCGCGCGCGAGGAGCTCCGGGCCCTCGCCCCGGGCAGCGCGGGCGCCACCCGGTGATCACCCTCGACGGCGAGCGGCTGGCCGCGGCGGCCGGGGCGGAGGTGCTGGGCGGCGGTGTCTCGCTCGGGCCGCGGCGCGCGGTGATCGACTCGCGCGAGGTCGCCGAGGGCGACCTGTTCGTCGGCCTGCGCGGCGAGCACGCCGACGGGGGGCGCTTCGCGGCGGAAGCACTCCGGGCCGGCGCCTGGGGAGCGATCGTCACCCCGGACTGGGCGCGCGAGCTGGCCGGGCGCCCGGAGGCGGAGCGCCGCTGGCTGCTCTCGGCGCCCGATCCGCTCGCCTCGCTCCAGTCGCTCGCCCGCCACTGGCGCCAGCAGCTCGGCGCCCGGGTGGTCGGGATCACCGGCTCGACCGGCAAGACCTCGGTCAAGGACGTCTGCCGGGCGATCCTGCCAGGCCGGGTGCACGTCAGCCCGGAGAACTACAACACCGAGATCGGGCTGTCGCTGGCCGTGCTCGCCGCCGCCGAGGACACCGAGGCGCTGGTGCTGGAGATGGGGATGCGGGGGCCCGGGCAGGTCGCCGAGCTGTGCGCGATCGCGGCTCCCGACATCGGGGTGATCACCAACGT
This sequence comes from Solirubrobacterales bacterium, assembly GCA_050697275.1. Lineage (GTDB taxonomy): Bacteria > Actinomycetota > Thermoleophilia > Solirubrobacterales > 70-9 > JBOGZI01. The sequence goes on from JBOGZI010000203.1 coordinate 3,929, forward strand.
CGGCCCGGTGCACATGGAGCTGCTGGGCTCGGTCGAGGCGATCGCGGCGGCGAAGGCGGAGATCATCGACGGGCTGACCGACGGCGGCACAGCGGTCGTCCCCGCCGAGGCGGGGGCGCTGGAGGCGCATCTCGAGCGCGCTGACCGGGTGCTCCGCTTCGGCGAGGGAGGGGACGTGCGCGCCAAGCAGGTCATGGCGGAGGCGGGGGAGACCGACGCGATGATCGAGACCCCGGCGGGGAAGCACGCCTTCAAGCTGCCCTTCGTCGCGGCCCACAACCTCGACAACGCCCTGGCGGCGATCGCGGCGGGGGTGGCGCTCGGGATGCCGCTCGAGGCGATGGCCGAGCGGGCGCCGGGGATAGTCTTCTCGCGTCTTCGTGGAGAGCTAGTGGAGCTCCCGGGGAACGCGATCCTGATCAACGACTCCTACAACGCCAACCCGATCTCGATGCGGGCGGCGCTGGACCATCTCGCCTCGTTGGGCACCGAGGGCCGCCGCCTCGCGGTGCTGGGCGAGATGCGCGAGCTTGGCCCGGAGGCCGCCGCCTACCACCGCGAGATCGGGGCCCATGCTCGGGAGCGCGGTGTGGAGCTGCTGATCGGGGTGGGTGAGCTGGGAGCCGAGTACGAGCCGGACGAGCGGGCAGACGACGCCGAGGCCGCCGCCGACGCGCTCGCCGCCGCGCTCCGGCCGGGCGACGCGGTGCTGGTCAAGGGCTCCCGCGCCGTCGGTCTCGAAC
>JBOGZI010000204.1:0-4116 GCA_050697275.1 Solirubrobacterales bacterium
CCCGCCGCCTCTCCAACCCCTAGAGGCTGACCCGCGGCGCCTCGAGGCGGCCGCTCTTCCACGCCTCGTAGACGGCCTGCGCGATCCCGAGGTCCTGGATCGCAAGCCCGGTCGAGTCGAAGAGGGTGATCTCCTCGTCCGAGCGGCGGCCCTCGGCCTCGCCGGTGAGGACGTCGCCGAGCTGCGTGACGTCGTCGCGGCTCACGACTCCGGCGCTGACGCCATTCGCGAGCTCGCCCCCGGCGCTCGCCTGCTCCCACTCGTCGCAGAAGAGACGGCAGCGCTCGATCGCCGCCAGCTCCACCTCGGCCTTGCCGTGGGCGTCGGCACCGAGCACGGCGATGTGCTGCCCCGGCCGGAGGTCGGAGGCGAGGACCACCGGCTGGTCGCCCGGAGTGACCGTGACCACCACATCCTGCGCCGCGGCCTTACCGCGGTCGCCGACCCTCCAGCTCAACTCCGAGGCGAGCGACTCGGCAGCCTCGGGGCGACTGTCCGCGCAGACCCCCGGCCCGTAGCCGACCGCGGACAAGCAGCGAGCGGCCCACGTGCCGTTCACCCCGCAGCCGATGATCCCGACCGAGGCGGCCGCCGCGCCTGCCAGCACCTGCGCCGAGACGGCGGCCGCCGCGCCGGTGCGCAGCGAGGTCACCGAGGAGCACTCGATCACCGCCAGCTCCTCGCCGGTGGTGGCGTCGGAGAGCATCACCGCGCCTCGCACCACCGGCAGGCCCCTCTCTGTGTTGCCGGGGAACGAGGTCACCCACTTGAGGAGCGCCAGTCCGTCGCCGCGGGCCGGCATCGCCCGGAAGTCCCCGTGCGGCGGGCTGTCGAGATAGACCTTCGCCGGCATCACCCACTCGCCGCGCGCGTGCCGCTCGAACGCGATGCGGGTCCGCTCGACCGCCTCGGCCGGGTCGATCGCCGCCAGGACCGCCTCGCCCGAGATCACCGGGATCTCACTCATGACTCGATTCATACGGGAAGTCGGCGTCTTCGGCGCGCCATCCGTGAGCTCCGGGAGGCTTGGATGGAGCCGCGCGGAGGGTGAAATCCCGAGGTGGGATGCGCAACCCAGGATTGCTGCGACCGGTCCGGGAGGGCTGGTTCTGGTTCGAGTCCAGCGCCCTCCGCGCTCTAAAATTCCGGTCCTGGGTTGTGCATGGGGCCAACGCCCCATTTCACCTGAGAGCGGCCCGCCTTTCGGCGGGTCGCTCATTTTCCCGGGCCACCGATAATCACCCTAAACTCGATCAGGTTTGCTACATTGGCCTCTGCCCTGGTGGCAGGGGCAGCGAGCGTACGCGAATCGGAAGGAGCGTCCGGACATGGAGCCCGTCTCCGCAGCCGAGAAGGCCTCCGAGAAGAAGGCCGCCCCGAAGAAGCCCACCCCGAAGAAGGCGGCCGCCGGCAACGGCAAGCCGAAGGCGACGCCTGACGAGCTGAAGCAGGACACCTCGAAGAAGCAGCACGGCAAGGGGAAGAAGGGGTCGCTCGAGAACCCCGAGGTCTACGAGAACGTCCCCGGGCACGTGATCCCGATCCTCGAGCGGGAGTTCGACGACTTCGACAACGAGGCGGCGACCTTCCTCCGCGGCGAGCAGACCGAGGAGCAGTTCATCGGCTTCCGCCTGAAGCAGGGCGTGTACGGCCAGCGCCAGCCGGACGTCCAGATGATTCGGGTGAAGCTCCCCTTCGGCGGGGTCAGCCCCGAGCAGATGGAGGCCTTCGCGGACGCGATCGAGCAGTTCGCGCCGCTCAACAAGGGCCACATCACCACCCGCCAGAACATCCAGATCCACCACATCCCCCTGGCCGACGCCGCCGAGTTCATCCGCCAGATCTCCGAGGCCGGCCTCTCCTCCCGCGAGGGCTGCGGCAACACGATCCGCAACGTCACCGGCGACCCCTGGGCCGGAGTCTCCGAGGACGAGCCCTTTGATGTCACCCCCTACGCGGCCGCCTATCAGCGCTACTTCGTCCGCCACCCCACCACCCAGCTGATGCCGCGCAAGGTGAAGACGGCCTTCAGCGCGTCCGAGGACGACCGCGCGATCACCGGCATCCACGACGTCGGCTTCATCCCGAAAGTCAAGGAGGTCGACGGCAAGGAGGTCCGCGGCGCCGCGATCCGGATCGGCGGCGGCACCTCGATCATGCCGCGGATCTCGCCGACCCTCTACGACTTCGTCGAGCTGGACAACGGCGACTACCTCAAGGTGACCGAGGCCGCGCTCCGCATCTTCGACCGCCAGGACTGGCTGCGCGAGAACCGGATGCGCGCCCGGATCAAGGTCCTCGTCGACAAGATCGGCATGGACGCCTTCCGCGAGATGGTCGAGGAGGAGCTCGAGGGCGACTGGGTGGGCGAGCGCGACTTCTCGATCGACCACCTGCTCTTCGTCCACGACGAGGAGGCTGACGCTCCCGCCGTGCCGGAGTCCTACGGGTCCCCCAACGGCGACCGCTCGGAGTACGACGCCTTCGTGGACGCCAACGTCAAGCCTCAGCGCCAGGAGGGCTTCGTCACCGTCACCGCCAAGGTGATCCGCGGCGACCTCACCCCCGAGCAGTTCCGCGGCCTGGCCGCGATCATGCGCGACTTCAGCGGCGGCTATGCGCGCACCACCGTGCAGCAGAACCTGGTGCTGCGGTGGGTGCGGAAGGAGTCGGTCTACGACCTCTGGCTCCGCCTCAAGGAGCTGGAGCTCGGCGAGGCCGGCGCGATGCAGATCAACGACGTGGTCAGCTGCCCGGGCACCGACAGCTGCAAGCTCGGGATCACCAGCTCGATGGGCCTCAACCGCGCGATAGAGAAGCGGATCGAGGAGATGGAGATCACCGATCCCCTCACCAAGGGCATTCACATCAAGATGAGCGGCTGCCCCAACGGCTGCGCGCAGCACCACATCGGCACGATCGGCTTCTACGGCGCCTCGATCAAGGTCGGCGATCACACCATCCCGGCCTACATCCCCCACATCGGCGGCAACTTCGAGGGCGGCGACGTCGTCTTCGGCGCCCGGCTGAAAGCGCGCCTGCCGGCAAAGCGCGTCCCCGACGCTGTCGAGCGCTGGATCCGCCACTACGAGTCCGAGCGGAACGACGGCGAGAACTTCAAGGACTTCGCCGAGCGGGTCGGCACCGAGCCCTTCGAGGAGCTGATCTCCGACCTGAAGCTGCCGGTCGAGTTCAACGCCGAGAACCTCCTGCACTTCATCGACTGGAACCGCTCCGAGCCGTACAAGGTCGAGCGCGGCGAGGGCGAGTGCGCCGTCTAGATGAAGCCGACCGCCACAGACAGGCGCAACGGCGCCAGCGTTAACGGCAACGGGCGCAAAGGGGTCCTGCACGAGGCCTCTGCAACACTGCCCGACCCCGTGCCGACCGCCGAGCTGGACACACTGAGCTTCGACCCGCACTCGGCCGCGACCGAGCTGGAGGCCGCGAGCGCCGAGGAGGCGCTCGGCTGGGCGCTCGAGACCTTCCATCCCCGCATGTACATCGCCTGCTCGTTCCAGAAGACGAGCTCCGTCACCGTGCACATGGCGACCCGGATCAACCCGGAGACCCGCTTCTTCTACCTCGACACCGACGTCCTCTTCCCCGAGACCTACTCCACCCGCGACGAGCTCGAGCACCGCTACGGGATTCGCTTCCACCGCTACAGCTCGATGACCCTCGAGCAGCAGGCCGGCCTCTACGGGAACGAGCTCTGGCGACGCGACCCGGACGCCTGCTGCGGGATCCGCAAGGTCGAGCCGATGCGCTCCGCGCTCTCGGCGGTGGACTGCTGGGTCTCCGGCATCCGCCGCAAGGACACCCAGGCGCGCGCCAAGGCGCCGAAGTTCGGCTGGGATCAGCGCTTCGGGCTGTGGAAGCTGAACCCGCTCGCCGACTGGAGCGAGGAGCAGGTGTGGGACTACATCCGCGAGCACGAGATCCCCTACAACCCGCTGCACGACGAGGGCTACCCCTCGATCGGCTGCACCCACTGCACCCGGAAGCCGGCGGAGGGCGAGGACGCGCGCGCCGGCCGCTGGGCCGGGACCGAGAAGACCGAGTGCGGTCTGCACGGATAGGGCGCGGCGGCTGAGACGCTTCCGGCCTCCTCCG
>JBOGZI010000205.1:0-8915 GCA_050697275.1 Solirubrobacterales bacterium
TCATTGACCCGCTTGACGATCAGCCGGCGGGAGTTCGGGCAGGTCCGGGCGTTAGCGTGGAGCTTCATTCGGTGTCCTCCTTGGGACTGGGTGGGTTAGACACCCCCAGCCTCCAAGGAGGCCCGGATGAACAACGTGGTTAGGAACTACAGCTAGCTCTGGTTGAAGAAGCCGCCCTCGAGGATCCGCGCCTTTTCCTCGGCGGAGACCTCGACGTTCTGCGGCGTGAGCAGGAAGATCCCGTTGGCGATCCGCTGCATTCCCCCGCCGAGCGCGTAGGTCATCCCCGAGCAGAAGTCGATCAGCCGCTTGGAGAGCTCGCGGTCGGTGGACTGCAGGTTGATGATCACCGGCTTGGAGCGCTTGAACTCGTCGGCGATCTGCTGGGCGTCGTTGAAGCTGCGCGGTGTCACCACGTGCATCGAGGCCATCGAGCCGCCGTTGCCGGCGGGCGCGGCCTCGCGCCGGCGGCGGGGCGAGGGCTCCTCGACCGCCCGCATGCGGCGGCGCGGCGGAGGCGCCTCCTCGTCCTCACCGAAGATCTCGTCGATGTCCTGCTCGCGGTTCCGCCCGCGGGGCGGTAGCGAACGCACCGCTCCCCTCTCGCGGGGGGGCTCGACCGCGGTTTCGTCGAGCGTCATCTCGCTGCCGGTGTCCCCCTCCTCGTACTCGCCCTCGTCGATGTAGTCGCCCTCGACGAGGCCGAAGTACTCAAGCGAGCGCCGCCATGTGTCCCTCAGGGCCATACGCCTCGATTCGGCTTTCCCGCGGTTATTCCTGCTCAATCCTCGCGGTTATTCGGTGCTGAATCGTAGAGAGTAGTGCCGAGTCGCACGATCGTTGCCCCCTCCTCCACGGCCACCTCCCAGTCCTGGCTGGTGCCCATCGAGAGCCGCCTCAGGCCGTGCTCGGCGGCTAGCTCGCCGAGGCGGGCGAAATGGGGTCGCGAGGCCTCCGGATCCTCCGTGAACGGGGGCATGGTCATCAGCCCGACCACCGCCGCCGGGCAGCGCGCGATGAAGTCGGCCAGATCCTCGGGCCGGACGCCGCCCTTACCCTTCTCCTGCGCGACGTTGACCTCGATCAGTACCTCGGTGTCGGCGTTCCCATGGCGGCCGAGCTGCTGGAGCGCCGAGTCCGAGGCGACCGAGTGGATCAAGCGCACCAGGGGCAGGATCCCCTTCACCTTGCGGCTCTGCAGATTGCCGATGAAGTCCCAGGCGAACGCGTCGCCCCAGCGCTCGCGCTTCGCCTCCAGGTCCTGAAGGCGGTTCTCGCCGACCAGCTCCACCCCGGCCTCGGAGAGCGCGCCCATCTCCTCGACCGGCACGTACTTGGTCGCGGCCAGGACCTCGACCTCGGGCCCGGCCCGCTGCCGGACCCGCTCGAGGTTGGCCCGGACCCGCTCGGGGTCCAGCCCCCGGACCGGCTCGACCATGACTAAACGGGTCGCTCCTCCGACATCCCACGGGTCGCGCTGTCGCGCGCCCTCGCATCATCGGAACGCCCTCGCATCTCGCGCCAGGCCAGCCCGGCCTGGCGCCCGGTCGTCTCGCCGTCGCGGCGGTGGGAGTAGAAGAGCTCGCCCTCGCAGCTCACACAGAGGCCTGAGTCCTCGACCAGTCTCACCCCGGCGCGCTCGAGCAGTCCGCGGGCGACGGCGGCCAGGTCCAGCATCCGCCCGTTTGCGACTCCCTCGAGGTGCTCGAAGCGCGTCAGCACCTCCTCCCCGACCTCGTAGCAGCAGGGGCCGATCCCGGGACCGATCGCGGCGGCCTCGGCCCCGACGCGCCCGACCGCCTTCTCGAGGATCCCGCCCGCCAGGCCCCGCCAGCCGCCGTGTGCCATGGCGACGCCGCCCGGTCCGGCGAGCGCGATCGGCAGGCAGTCGGCGACCATCACCAGCGGCGCGACCCCCGGCGTCGCGGTCGCCTGGGCGTCCACCTCGTCGGGGCTGCGTACCGCTTCCGCGTAGACCCGCGGGCGCTGCGGGCCCTTGTGCCAGCGCAGCTCGGTTCCGTGCACCTGGCGGCCCATCACCACCGCGGCCGGGTCCAGCCCCAGCGCCGCGGCCACCCGGCCCCTGTTCTCGCGCACCCGCTCGGGCTCGTCCCCGGTCTTCACGGCGACGTTGAGGCTCTCGTAGGGACCCTCGCTGACCCCGCCGAGCCGGGTCGAGAAGCCCGCCCGCGCTCCCGGCAGCTCGGCCTCGAGCCAGCGCACCCCATCTTGCTCCCGCCACTCCATGCCGGGACCAGGCTAGATGACCGGTTCCCAACCGCCGCACGCCCGGCGGCTCCCCGGTCACACCCTGACCAGGAATCAGTCATCTAGGGCTACGCCTCCGGGATCTCGCCCCTGGCCACCTCGAGGGCGAGCTTCAGCTCCTCCTCGCGGCCGGAGACCTCCCCGTCCAGCTTGGCTCCGAGGGCGACCTCGAGCGCCTTCCCGATCGCGGGGCCCTCCGGAATCCCCCCCGCGAGCAGATCGCCCCCATCGATCTCGAGCCCGATGTTCCGCCACTCGGCTGCATAGCGGTCGAGCCACTCGGCGCCCATCGCGCGGGCGACGATCAGCTCCGCCGGATGGGCCGAGCGCGTCAGTTCGACGGCCTGCGCGGGCCGCTCGGGAACGGCCAGGGCGAGCTCGGCCGAGCGCTGCGGCGGCTCGGTCACCGCCACCAGCACCGCGTCCTCGCCGTTCACCCAGCCCGCCCAGGGCGGTGCGGAGGCGAGCTTTGCGACCTTGTCCGCGCGCTCCGGCCCCTCCGGGGGGATCTCGGGCACCAGGCCCCAGTCGCGCGCCAGCGCGAACGCCCTGCCGGGTTCCTGCTCGACGGCGATCTTGCGCAGCTCGGCTGCCACCCGCTCCTGGGAGACCGTGGAGAGGTCGGCCTCGCGGAGCTGCTCGGCCGTGCGCGGCTCGAGCTCGAAGCCGTACCGGGCCGCGTAGCGAGCGGCGCGAAGCGCCCGGGTGGGGTCGTCACGGAACGATCGGTCGTGCAGCATGCGGAGCCGGCCGGCCTCGAGGTCCCCCAGGCCGCCATGCGGATCGATCAGGCTGTCGGGGTCCGCCAGGGGCACCGCCATCGCGTTGAAGGCGAAGTCGCGTCGCCCCAGGTCCTCCTCCAGGGAGGCGGGCCTCACCGTGGGCAGCGCGCCGGGGCGCTCGTAGTCCTCGGCCCGGGCCTGGGCGAGGTCGAGCGTCCCGCCCCGGGTCCTCACGGTCGCCGTCTGGAAACGCTCGTGCTCGGTGACGTCGCCCCCGAGCGCTTCGGCCAGGGGCCTGAGCTCGCCCTCGACCACCACGTCCAGGTCCGACGTCGGCCTGCCGAGCAGCAGGTCGCGCACCGTGCCGCCCACCAGGTAGGCCGGGGCCCCCACGGCCGCCGTTTGCAGCGATTCGAAGCCGGGTATGGCCCGCAGGCGGGCTGGCAGCTCAGAGGGCTCTATCGGGGTGTTTGCGGCCACGACGGGGGACTTTCCTACCATGGTGTCGCTCTCCCGTGACTCCCCGGCGACTGGAAGGCTCGCCTTCTGGCGGAAGGCAGGGCGACGCGAACCGAATCGATGCCAACGGTGATCAGAGGGACAATCAACAATCTGTGGAGCAACCATCGCGCTCTTGTCCTAGCGGGGGCCGGGGCGCTGATCGCGGCCCTGGCCGTGGGCGGCTACCTCCTCCTGAAGCGACCGGAGGACGTCTCGAACCCGGGCGCGGCCTTCACCGCTGAGCCGGAGCCGGAGCCGGTCGAGCTCTCCAGCTGGCCGTTCTACGGGCTCAACCGGGAGCGGACCCGGTATCTGAATGCCCCCGACGTGAAGCCCCCCTACAAGATCAGATGGAAGTTCAAGGGGAACAAGCTCCTGGAGTACTCGCCGGTGCTGGCGGGCCACCAGCTTTATTCGGTCAACAACAACGGTCGCGCCTTCGCGATCAAGACGCGAACCGGGAAGGCCCGCTGGAAGAAGGAGATCGCCAGCCTCAACGCCTCCGCCCCGGCCTACGAGAACCACATCCTCTACATCTCCAACCTCGAGCCGGGCCAGGTCCAGGCCCGCAAGGCGAGCGGCGGCGAGCGGATCTGGGTTCGACGGCTGCCGGGCCGCACCGAGTCCTCCCCGGTTGTCCTCAAGAACGTGGTGATCGCCGGCTGCGAGTGCGGGACGCTCTACGCCTTCGACAAGTTCACCGGCAAGACGGTCTGGGAGACCGAGCTGGGCGGCGAGATCAAGGCGGCGCCCGCGGTCAGCGAGGGCGTGATCTACATCGGCACCTACGGCGGCCGGTTCTACGCGATCCGCGCCAACAACGGCTCGATCAAGTGGGAGTCGAGCTCGCAGGGCGGTAGCTTCGGCCGGGCCGGCAACTTCTACGCCACCGCCGCTGTCGGGTTCGGCCGGGTCTACGCGGGCAACATCGACGGCCGCATGTACAGCTTCGAGAAGGAGACCGGCGAGCTCGCCTGGAGCCATTCGACCGGCGGCTACGTCTACGCGGCGGCGGCGCTCGCGAACGTTCAGGGCCTCGGTCCGACCGTCTTCGTCGGCTCCTACGACGGCACCTTCTACGCCCTCGACGCGAGAAGCGGCGATGAGCGTTGGACCGACGACGTCGGAGGTGCGATCTCGGGCGCGGGCAGCGTGATCGGCAACACGGTGTACGTGGCGGACCTGACCAGCACCCAGACGCACGGGTACGACGTCAAGACGGGAAAGGAGATCTTCACCTTCCGCGATGGCGCCTACAACCCGGTGATCTCCGACGGCGCCAGCCTCTATGTGACCGGCTACAAGACGATCTACAAGCTCAATCCCGTCCAGGCCAAGGGCAGAAGGGTCGAGGGCGGGGTCGTGGTGAAGCCGGGCAAGGGCAAGAAGCCCGCGAAGAAGAAGGGCCGGAAGAAGAAGCGGAAGAAGAAGGGCTAGCCGGTCAGCCTGACCGGGATCCCCGCCGCCCTCATGCTTCGCTTCGCCTCGGCGACGCTGTAGGTCCCGTAGTGGAAGATCGAGGCGCAGAGCACCGCGTCGGCGTGCCCCGACTTGATCGCGTCCACCAGGTGATCGAGCTCGCCGGCGCCGCCCGAGGCGATCACCGGGACCTCGACCGCGTCCGCCACCGCCCGGGTCAGCTCCAGCTCGTAGCCGTCCGTGGTGCCATCGCGATCCATGCTGGTCAGCAGCACCTCTCCCGCCCCGCGCTCGGCCGCCTCGCGGGCCCAGGCCACCGCTTCGCGGCCCTCGACTTGGCTCCGGCCTCCGTTGACGTAGACGTCCCAGCCGTCGTTCGAGCGCTTCGCGTCGATCGCGATCACCACGCACTGGGCGCCGAACACCTCGGCCAGCTCCCCGATCAGCTCGGGGCGTTCGAGCGCCGCGGAGTTCACCGAGACCTTGTCGGCCCCCGCGTCGAGCACCGCCTGGCCGTCCTCGACGGAGCGGATGCCGCCCCCGATCGTGAACGGGATGAAGACGTTGTCCGCGGTCCGCCGGGCCAGCTCCACGATCGTGTCGCGGTCCTCGTGCGAGGCGGTGATGTCGAGGAAGATGAGCTCGTCGGCGCCCTCGGTGTCGTATCGCTCGGCGAGCTCGACCGGGTCGCCGGCGTCGCGGATGTCGACGAAGTTGGTGCCCTTGACGACCCGGCCTCGGTCGACGTCCAGGCAGGGAATGACCCGCTTCAGGACCATGGGCCGAGGGTAACGTCGTCCGGCTACGAGTCTCTGCGCCACTCGCCCGCGGCCCAGGCCCAGGCGATGAAGAGCAGCTGGACGGGCAGGCGCGCGTACAGGGCGCTGCGGCCGCCGGGGATCCCCTTCTCGAAGCGCTCGGGTTCGAGCGCCATGTGCAGGTTGGCCGGGAAGACCGCGAGCAGGGTGGCGATGCTCCAGAGGCTGCCCGCCCGCCGGGTGCGCGGGTGCATGGTGGCGAGGCCGCCGGCGATCTCGGCGACCCCGCTGGCGTAGACCAGCTCGCGGTGGGCCGGCAGGTACGGCGGCATGATCCGCTCGTACCAGCGCGGCCTGAGGAAGTGCATCAACCCGGCGATCACGAAGAACGGCCCGAACAGTCTCCCCACGGCGAGGAATCTATCCGTCGAGCGCCTGCTGCCCCTCTGCGACGGTGAAGCGCTGCTCGTACAGCGCCCGGCCGACGATCACGCCGGCGAGGTTGTCGAGGTCGAGTGCAATCAGCTTGCGGAGGTCGTCGAGGGACCCGACCCCACCCGAGTAGATGATCTCGGCGTCGGCTGCGCCCGCGACCTCGCGCAGGGACGCGGTGTCGGGCCCCTCCATCAGGCCGTCCACCTCGACCGGCGTGTAGACGAAGCGGCCGATGCCGCGTCCGGCGAGCGTGGCGATCAGCTCGGCCGGGGCGCTGCCGGACTGCTCGGTCCACCCCTCGGCGGCGACGCGATTCCCGCGCGCATCCACCGAGGCGACCACCCGGTCGCCGTGGGCCGCGGCGATCGCCTCCGCCACGTCGGGATCCCTGACCGCGGCGGTCCCGAGCACGACGCGCTCGGCCCCCGAGGAGATCGCCTCCTCGACCTTCTTCGAGTCGCGCAGCCCGCCGCCGAGCTGGATCGGAACGTCGACCGCGGCGACGATCCGCCTCACCTGCTCGAGGTTGACGGGGGCCCCCGCGCGGGCGCCATCGAGGTCGACGACGTGCAGCCACCGGGCTCCCCCGCTCGCCCAGCGCCGCGCGGCGGCGACGGGATCGTCGTCGTAGGCGGTCTCGCGCTCGTAGTCTCCCTGGGCAAGCCGCACCGCATGGCCGTCTCGGATGTCTATCGCGGGGTAGAGGATCAAGTTCGCGTTACCCGAGCGGCCCTCGGCCTACTCGGGCGCCTCGCAGATCGCGACGAAGTTGGCGAGGAGCCCGAGGCCGGCCGAACTCGACTTCTCCGGATGGAACTGAACGCCGTAGAGCGGCGGTCGCTCGACTGCGCAGGCGAACCGCTCACCATAGGCGGCGGTGCCGAGCACGTCGTCCTCGCTCGCTGGGCGCGGCGTGAAGGTGTGCACGAAGTAGAAGGGCGGCTCGGCGCCGAGGCCCTCGGTGAGCCGCGACGGGCGGTTCCAGCGCACCGGCGACCAGCCGATGTGCGGGACCTTGTAGCCGTTCGCCTCCAGCGGTCCGACCGGCCCCGCCATCAGCCCCAGCCCGGTCGAGCCCTCGTTCTCGACCGATCGCTCGAACAGCAGCTGCAGCCCGAGGCAGATGCCGAGCACCGGTACGCCCGCCTGGACGCGCCCGGCGAGCAGCTCGTCGAGCCCTAGCTCGCGTACCCGCTCCATCGCCTTCGGGAAGGCTCCGACCCCGGGCAGGATGACGCCGTCGGCCGCCTCCACCCGGCCACGGTCCGCGGTGATCTCGGCCGCCGCGCCGACTCGCTCCAGGGCCTTCTCGACCGAGCGGAGGTTGCCCATCCCGTAGTCGAGGATCGCCACGGTGGTCATTCGGTCAGCGTCCCCTTGGTGGACGGCACCCCGCTCTCGTCGGGATCGATCGAGACGGCGACGCGCAGGGCGCGGGCGAACGCCTTGAAGGCGGCCTCGACCATGTGGTGGGCGTTGGAGCCGCAGCGGACGCCGAGATGGAGCGTGATCTTGGCGTTGCTGGCGACGGCCCGGAAGAACTCCTCGGCGAGCTCGGTATCGAAGCCGGCGATCGCAACGTCGGGCAGCTCAGCCCGGTAGACGAGTAGTGGCCGGCCCGAGATGTCGATCGCGCAATCGGCGAGCGCCTCGTCCATCGGCACGGTGGCGGAGCCGTAGCGGCGGATCCCGGCACGGTCGGCAAGCGCCTCGTCGATCGCCTGCCCGAGGCAGATGCCGATGTCCTCGGTCGTGTGATGGGCGCCCGTCTCGAGATCGCCCTTCGCCTCCACCTCGAGCCCGAGCCGCCCGTGGCGGGCCAGCAGCTCGAGCATGTGGTCGAGGAAGCCGACCCCGGTGGCGACCCTCGCCTCCCCCCCGTCCAGATCGAGGCTGAGCCCGATCTGGGTCTCCTTGGTCTTGCGCTCGATCTTCGCTTGGCGGCTCATCGCTCACTATCCCCCTTAGCCCGAGCCTCTGCAGACTCCGCGTGCACCGGGAAGCCCTCGGCGCGGGCCAGCGTAGCGACCGTCGGGGCCAGCTCCCGAGCGGCCTCGGTCCCGAGGTCGACCGTGGTGATCCGCCGGCGGAAGGTGTCTGGCCCGAGCGGCCCCTGAAAGCGCCCGGCGCCCCCGGTCGGCAGCACGTGGTTGGACCCCGCCGCGTAGTCGCCGAAGGCGGTCGCCCCGCCGGGCCCGAGAAAGACGCAGCCTGCGTACCTGACCAGCTGGGCGAGCACCTCGGCGCCGTCGCAGGCCAGCTCGAGGTGTTCCGGGGCGAGCGCGTTGGCGAGCTCGACCGCCGCGTCCGCCGCGGGAACGGTGACGAGCGCGAGCGGCGCGTCCTCGACCGTCTGTCGCTCGTCGGCCACTCGCCGGACCTGCTCCTCGAGCCGCTCCAGCGGGGCGCCGTCGGCGGCGCACGCAATCAGCAGGCCGTCGTCGGCGTGCTCGGCCTGGGCGCAGAGATCGAGCGCGATCCAGCGCAGCTCGGTCCCCTCGTCGATCACCGCCATCAGCTCGCTCGGCCCGGCGATCCCGTCGATCCCGACGCGTCCGACCAACTGCCGCTTCGCCTCCTGCACGAAGCGGTTGCCGGGGCCGACCACGACGTCGACCGGGGCCACGGTCTCCGTGCCCAGCCCGAGCGCCGCGATCGCCTGCGCCCCGCCCATCGCGTAGACCTCGGTGGCGCCGCCCAGCGCGCAGGCGGCGAGCACCTCGGCACTCACCCTGCCGTCGGGGCCCGGCGGTGAGGAGACCGCGATCCGCTCGACCCCCGCGGTGCGGGCCGGAACGCAGCACATCACGGC
>JBOGZI010000206.1:0-11354 GCA_050697275.1 Solirubrobacterales bacterium
ATGCAGGAGCGCGCAGAAGACGGCCGGCGGCCCCGCCTCGGGACCCGCGTCGCCGGCGCCGGCGCTCGCCTCGGCGGCCGCCTCGAGGTCGAGAGCTGCGATCTGGGCATCGGTGAGCGCCAAACGGGCGCCCCAGAGCAATGCTTCGGGAGCCTGCTGGCTCTCGAGCTCGGAGACCCCGGCGCGGCAGTGCTCGACCGCGGCATCGAAGTCCCCCGCCCCCATCGCCGCCCGGCCGGCGAGCAGCCGCAGCACCGGCCGGTCGCGCAGCTCGGCGGGAAGCTGGTCCAGCCAGCGCGTCACCGTCTCCGGCGCGGTCGCTGCCATCGGGATGCCATGCGCCGCGATCGCGTCCGCCGCCGACTCGAACTCCTCGGCGGTGAGCCAGTGATCGATCGCCTCCGCCGTACGGCCGCTCGAGGCGAGCGCGCCGGCAACCCGCAGGTGAAGCTCGGGTACTCCGGCCGGCTCGCTGCGCTCGGCCAGGTGGGTGCGCAGGAACTCGCGCAGCAGCGGGTGGAGCGCATAGGAGTCGCCGATGGACCGCACGAACACACCTGCCTCCTCGATCTCGGTCCGGAACGACTCCGGGAGGCCGAGGGCGTCCTCGACGTCGGCGTCGAGCTCATCGACGATGCTCGCGGTCAGCAGCGCCTCCTTCAGCTCGGGCTCGAGGGAATCGAAGACCTCCTCGGCGAGGTAACCGAAGATCGCCTCGCGGCCGCGTGCCGGGAGCTGCTCGGGGCCCGGCCCTGCCGCCGCTGCGAGAGCCACGCCCAAGGGCCACCCCTCGGTGGCCGCGAACAACCCCTCGACCTCCTCGCCCGTCGGTTCCCCCCCGCGCAATAGATGTAGACAGGCGGCGCACTCCGCGGGTGAGAAGGCGAGGTCGGCAGGGCCCAGCTCGCTGAGCCGGCCGGACGCCTTCAGCCTCGCAAGCTTGAGACCGAGGGGACGCCGAGAGCAGATTCCCACCCGAACCAGCTCGCGGCTGCCGGCGAGCATCGACTCGAGGACCGCTAGGGCCCCCGATCCCTCCAGTTGCTCCGCGTCGTCGATCGCGATCACGAGCGGCTCGACCAGCAGCCGCTCGAGGTCCTCGACCAGGCTGCGAGCGATCGCCTCCGCGTCCAGGGGCTCCAGCGCCCCGGCGAACCGCTCCGCGTAATCCTCCGCGACGCCGGGAAGCTCCGAGCGGATCGCCTCCACCAGGCGCGCGACCAGCCTGCCCGGGTCACGGTCGGGCGAGGCGGCCCGAAGCCAGACGGCGGCGCCCTCTCTCCGTGCCAGCGCCTGCTCGAGGGCAATCGTCTTGCCGAAGCCGGCGTCAGCGATCAGGACCAGCGAGCCCCGCTCGAGGCTGTCCACCAGCCGCCCGGTGAGCTCCGGGCGCTCGATCCGCGTCTGGGTGGCCTCGATCATTCCCTGTGCTGGCGCGCCGAAGCGCCGCCGCGCCTCCCCTCCGCTGAGTCTCTCGGATGCGCCAGGGCTACGCAAGCCGCTTGTGCGACGCGGACTCGCCCTGAGCGAGCCTTCCTGCCGCGGCTGGACAAGTCCGAGATTAGGATGGGCTCGTGATCGCGGTCACGAAGAGCGAGACCGATCGGGTCCGTGAGGTCCAGGACAAGCACGCGGCCGGGTATGACCGCCAGATGGGATTCTGGGAGAAGGTCCTGTTCGGCGGGGGACGCGATTGGGCCTGCTCTCAGGTGCAGGGCGACGTCCTCGAGGTCGCGATCGGCAGCGGCCGGAACCTGCCCCATTACCGCCCCGACGTACGGCTCACCGGGGTCGAGTTGAGTCCCGAGATGCTCGCGATCGCCCGCGAGCGGGCGCAGGAGCTGCACCGCGACGTTGATATGCGCCTTGGGGATGCTCAGGCTCTCGAGTTCGAGGACGAGAGCTTCGACACCGTGATCGTCACGTTTGCCCTCTGCACGATTCCTGATGACCGCAAGGCCGTGGCGGAGGCCCGGCGCGTGCTCCGGCCCGGCGGGCGCCTCGTTCTGCTGGAGCACGTGCGCAGCCCGTCATTGCCGGTGCGAGCGGTCCAGCGCGCACTCGACCCGTTGGCGGTGCGGTTCGAGGCCGATCATCTCGTTCGCGAGCCACTGGACTATCTGACCGACGAGGGCTTCGAGGTCGAGAGCGTCGAGCGCTCGAAATGGGGAATCGTGGAACGAGTCCTCGCGCGGAAGCGCAGCCGGGGCCAAGGCGATTGACGGACACAACGAGAGGCCGCCTCCAGCTTCTGCTGTTCGGGGTGACCCAGGTCGCGATGGTTACCGGGGCGGTGCTCGCCAGCTTTGGCGCCCGCGGCCACGGACACCCGATGACTGCCTGACGAGGCGCGCGGGTATTGAAGGAACACCAATGATGGAGCTGTCGACAGTCCTGGTAGCCGCGATGGTCCTGATGATGGTCGTGGTATGCGGCGGCATGATGGTGGGCATGGTCTGGGCGATGGTGCGGCGCCGCAGGAATCAGGATGGCGAGTAGCGCTGGCTGCGAGTTGCCAGCACGAGGAGCCAGATCAGCGCGCCCGTTGCGAGGGTGAGCGCGACAAGCTCGAGTACCCCGACATACCTGGGGTCCGCGTCGCCGAGATCGACCAGGTGGCTGAGCGCGTGCAGGCCGAACTGAAGCGCCGCCACGAGGAGCGCCGGAACCCTCCAGGATCGCCAGCGCACGGAGAGCAGAAGCAGAAGACCCGCCGCTGCCTGGAAAGCGGCCACATCGTGGATGTAGTGGTCGTTGCGGGGACCGAAGCGTCCCAGCTCGTCGAAAAAGGTCCCGGGCGCCACCACCCCGAAGAGCGAGATGCCGAGCAGGTAGAGGCCGAACGCCACCACGCCCGCCGTCACGACGCCATGCTTCCCGGAGCTCATCTCGCGGGTTATGGCACAGTCCTCCCGTGAGCGCGCCCCGCCTCCTGCTGGTCCCCGAGTTCACGGAGGTCGAATGGGCGCCGATCAGGCCGTTGCTCGAGGAGTGGGCCGAGGTCGCCTCCTACGATCCGCCGGGGGTGGGAGACGAGCCCGAGTCCGAGACCTTCGATCGCGCCGCGATCGCGAAGAGAGGACTCGAGGAGCTGGACCGCCGCGGATGGGAGCGCTGCTTCGTGGCCAGCGACAGCTGGGGCATCGCCAGCGCCGCCGCGCTTGCCGTCTCGCGGCCTGAGGCCGTCGAGGGGCTGGCCCTGGGACACGCGAAGCTCTCGTTCAGTCGCAAGGGACCGCGCGCCGCGATCAACGCCGGCGTCTACGAGGCGATGGCCGAGCTGGTCGAGAAGGACCACGAGCAGTTCCTCCGCCACGGGATGGTGCAGGCGACTGGCGGCTCGGTCGACGAGGCGCAGGCCGAGCGGGTCATCGAGCGCTTCCCCCGAGAGTTGATCCAACGCGGGTTCGAGATGATCACCCGCGACGACGTGGACATCGGCGAGCTGCTCGCGCAGCTCGACTGCCCGCTCCTCTTCGCGAAGCACGAGGGCTGCCTCGGCAGCACCGAGGAGGGTTTCGAGGACGCAGTCGCCGCGTTCCCGAGGGCCAAGACGATCTCGGTCACCGATGCGCCCCTCACCAGCGAGGCCTTCGCCAAGGCGCTGCGTGTGTTCTGCGAGCAGGCTCTCGCCGCAGATTGACTGCTGCTGCTCCTCCGACATCGCAAGCTCCTGCGAGGCTCGGGCTAGCGCGGGCGTCCGGGCATATCGAAGGCCACCCATCCCCCGGACACAGCCGTGAGCGCGGCGATGTACGCGATCGCGCCGCTGAAGCCGATCGCATCGGCGAGCAAGCCGGCGGTCAGGCCGCCGATCACATAGCCCATGTCGCGCCAGAAGCGGTAGACGCCGACCGTGGGGGCCCGCGCGACCGGACTGACCGAGTCGGAGATGGCCGCGATCAGCGTCGGGTAGACCAGGGCCGTGCCGGCCCCGAGGCCGACGGCCGCGATCGCCGCGAGGCCGACCGCGCCGCCGGATGCGGCCAGCAGCGCCAGGGCCAGCGCCTGGAGCAGCATCCCGGCCACGATCAGCGGCTTTCGACCCAGGGTGTCCGACCAGTGGCCGGCGCCGATCTGGCCGATGCCCCAGACCGCGGGGTACAGGCCCGCGACCAGCCCGATCTCCCCAAGGCCGGCGCCCTCGCGGGCCAGGAAGAGCGGTACGAGGCCCCACACGAGCGCGTCATTCAGGTTGTTGACGAGGCCCGCCTGCGAACAGGACCGCAGCGCGGGCTCCCGATACGAGGCGGCCGGAAAGACAGTCCGCATGGAAGGCTCGGCCTGCTCTCGGTCGTGATCACGGGCCTGCTCGAGGGCGACGTGCGAGGCGGTGTCGCGAACCAGGAAGAGGGAGATCAGGAGCCCAGCCACCGCAACCCCCGCCCCACCGGCCACGAGCACGTCGCGGGCGACGAAATCGCTCGCCAGCCAGCCGCTTAGGGCCGCGGCGGCGGCGACCCCACCGTATCCCGCGGACTCGTTCAGCCCCAGCGCCAGCCCTCTGCGCCTGGGCCCGACGAGATCGATCTTCATCACCACCGTCATCGACCAGGCCAAGCCCTGGTTCACACCGAGGAACGCGTTGGCGAGCACGATCCAGGCCCAGCTCGGTGCGAGGCCGACGAGCAGCGGCACCGGCAGCGCCAGGATCCAGCCCAGGATCAGCAGTCGCTTGCGCCCGGCCCGAGCGGCCAGAGCCCCCGCCCCCAGGTTGGTCAGGGACTTGGCGAGGCCGAAGGCGACGATGAACGACAGGACCGCCGCGCTCGAGCCCAGTCCGAACTCGCTCTCGCCGATCAGCGGGAGGGTCGAGCGCTCCAGCCCGACCATCGCGCCGACCAGCGCGTTGAGGACTACGAGGAGCGAGAACTGCGGGAGGTTCTCTCGGAGCCCCAGCTCGACACGGCGCTGGGTCAAGCAGCGGCGGCCTGGCGGCGACCCGTGCGGTTGGCCGCGATGATCTCGGCCTGCCGCTCCGGCGCCGGCGGAATGTCCTCGACCAGGGCGGCGGCGAACTCGTCCTCGGAGCCGTAGCGGAGCGCGCGGTTGTTGCGGCGCTCGAACCCGATCGTCGAGGCCGGGTTCCCCGAGAGCCCGCGGCCGCAGACCGAGCCCGAGTAGTGACCCGGATAGAGGAGCAGGTGATCGGGAAGCGCCAGCAGCCGCTCGGTCAGGGAGCGGTAGAGCGTCCTGGCCATCTCCTCGACCGTCTGATCGCCACCCGAGTGGAGGTCGGGTCGGCCGGCGTCTCCGACGAGCAGAGCGTCGCCGGTCAGGACCATCCACGGCTGATCACCACGACGGTGGTCGGTGAGCACGTAGGCGTGGTGGGCGCCAGCGTGGCCAGGAGTCGCCAGCGCCTCGATCTCGGTGTTGCCGAGCTTGACGATCTCGCCATCCGCGAGCTCGGTGTGCTCGAACTCGACCCCGGCGCCCTCGGGGAGGTAGGCGGTCGCGCCGGTGCGCGCGACCAGCTCGGGCAGGCCCGAGACGTGGTCGGCCTGGACGTGGGTCTCCAGGACCGCGGCGATCCGCGAGCCCTGGGCCTCGGCGGCCCTGATGTAGTCATCGACGAGGTCCACGTGGGGATCGACGACGGCGAGCTCGCCCGCCGTGTTGCACCCGAACAGATAGGAGGCGCAGGCGGTGTCGTCGTTGAGGAGCTGGCGGAAGAACATCTAGGGCACTTGACAAGTTATCAAGACTTCTATTGAATAGCAATATATGGGTTCAGGTGACCGTCGGAAGGCCGCGCTGTTCGAGGCGATCGCGGTGATGGGCAAGGCTTTCGCGAGCCCCCGCCGGCTCGAGCTGCTCGACCTACTCTCCCAGGGCCGGAGGGGCGTGGAGGAGCTGGCGCGAGCCAGCAAGCAGTCCGTCGCCAACACCTCCCAGCACCTGCAGGCCCTGCACGCCGCCGGGCTGGTGAGCCGGGAGCGGCAGGGCAACCGGGTGCGCTACGAACTCGCCGGCGACGACGTATTGCGCCTCTGGCTCGCCCTGCGGGAGACCTCGGCCGAGCGTCTGGCCGAGGTCCAGCGCTCCGCGCGGGACTACCTCGGCGAGGAGGTGGATGCGATCGACGCGGACGAGCTGGTCGCCCGGATGCGGCGGCGGGATGTCGTGCTGGTGGACGTCCGAGCGCAAGAGGAGTTCGCGGCCGGCCACATCGACGGGGCCCGCTCGATCCCCCTCGACGAGCTCGAGCGGGCGCTCGAGGAGCTTCCGCGCGATCGCGAGGTGATCGCCTACTGCCGGGGCCCCTTCTGCGTGATGGCGCACGAGGCCGTGCGCCGCCTGCGGGCGGCCGGACTCTCCGCCCGCCGGCTGGAGGAGGGTTGGCCGGAGTGGAAGCTGACCAAGGCCGGGTCGACCACGACCTCCGGGCCGGCGTAGCGCTGATCTCGACCAAACAAGGAAACCATGGAAACCGCATCAGTCGTAGCCCCCAAGACCGGCCTGCGTGAGCGACCCGGCTGATCAACCGTCCATCCAACACTCAAGGAGGAGATATGGCGAACGCAGCAGTTGACACACAGGAGCTCGAGGGGAAGGTCAAGGACATGTACCGCCACGTCGCCGAGCAGCCCGAGGGGAAGTACCACTTCGAGATGGGCCAGGTGCTGGCGGAGCGGCTGGGATACCCGTCCGACGTGCTCGATCACATCCCCGACGGCTCGATCGAGTCGTTTGCCGGCGTCGGCTACTTCTTCGATCTCGCCGATCTAACCGAAGGCGAGAGCGTGATCGACCTCGGCAGCGGCTCGGGGATGGACGTCTTCTTCGCCGCCGAGCGGGTCGGCCGCTCGGGAGGCGTGGTCGGTGTCGACTTCACAGTCGAGCAGCTCGAAAAGGCGCGGGAGCTCGCCGAGCGGGCGGACTACTCGCAGGTCGAGTTCCGCGAGGGCCGCATCGAGCAGGTCCCGGCCGAGGCCGCGAGCTTCGACTGCGTGATCTCGAACGGGGTGATCAACCTGGCGCCCGAGAAGGAGCTCGTCTTCGCCGAGGCGACGCGGGTGCTCCGGCCCGGCGGCCGGCTGGCGATCGCGGACATCGTCAGCGAGCAGCAGCTGAAGGAGTCGATCGTCTGCGACGCGGACCTCTGGGCCTCCTGCATCGGTGGGGCCGCTCAGGAGGACGCCTACCGCGCCGCGATCGAGAGCGCCGGGCTCCGGGTCGATCAGGTCCAGGAGAACCCGTACCGGTTCATCTCCGATCGAGCGATGAACGCGAGCGAGAAGTACGGCGTGAAGAGCGTCTCAGTCCTCGCCTCGAAGCCGGCGTAGGTTGTCGCCCACCGCCACAAGCGGCAGGGTCGGCGCTCATGAGCGCCGCGCGCGATAGAGGGAGAGGCTTCCGAACACCGTCCTGAACCGATCGGCCTCGGTTGCGCGCCCGAGCCCACCCCCCTCGAATATGTCGGGCAGCGCGCCGGCCACGTTGTCGCGGGTCTGCTCGATCCCGTCGAACAGCCGCACGGTGGTGATCGCCGCGCGCATCAGCGGGTCCGAGGGGCGACCGTAGTCGACCACGAGCAGCTCGCCGCCCGGCTTCAGGACGCGCGCGACCTCGCGGGCGGTGCTCCGCTTGTCGGCGCCGGTCAGGTGATGGAAGAAGAGGGTGGAGAGCACCAGGTCGAAGGAGCCGTCCTCATAGGGCAACTCGGTCGAGAGGCAGCGGTCAAGCTTGATCTCGATCCCGGCGTCCTTGGCCTTCGAGCCGGCGAGCTTCAGGATCTCCGGATCAGCGTCGAGGCCGACCACCTCCGCTCCGGGCTCGGCCCGCTTCACCATCAGCGCCAGGGTCCCGGTCCCGCAGCCGAGGTCGAGGACCCGCTGTCCCTCCTTGGGAGCCGCACGCTCGACCAAGGCCCGCTTGAAGCGGTCCTCCCACATCACGAAGTGGACGAGCGGATCGAAGAACCGCGTCAGCGCCGGGAAGCGCAGCGCCGGGAGGTACTCGCGCGAGCTCACCGTGACGCGGGGGCGCGGCGGAAGCCGCGGAGTCGGAGGGCGTTCCCGACCACCGTCACCGAGGAGGCCGCCATCGCGGCGGCGGCGAGGATCGGGTCCAGGGTGATGCCCCAGATCGGGTACAGGACGCCGGCTGCCACGGGGATCAGGCTGACGTTGTAGGCGAAGGCGCCGACCAGGTTCTGCTTGATCGTGCGCATCGTCTGGCGCGAGAGCTCGACCGGAGCGACGACCCCGCGCAGGTCCCCCGAGATCAGGGTCATGTCCGAAGCCTCCATTGCGATGTCGGTGCCGGTGCCGATCGCGATCCCGATATCGGCCTGTGCCAGCGCCGGCGCGTCGTTGATCCCGTCCCCGACCATGGCGACGCGACGGCCCTCCTCCTGCAGCCGCTTCACCTCGCCGACCTTGTCGTCGGGGAGCACCTCGGCGAGCACGCGCTCGATCCCCGCCTGGCCGGCGATCGCCTCGGCGGTGCGCCGGTTGTCGCCGGTCAGCATCGCCACGTGGAGCCCCAGGCGGCGCAGCTCGGCGACCGCCTCGGGCGCATCGGGCTTGAGCGTGTCGGCGATCGCGACCACGCCCTCCGGCTTGCCGTCCACCCCGACCCGGACGGCCGTCTTCCCCTCGCCCTCGAGGCGCTCGGCCTCGGCGGCGAGCGGGCTCGGGTCTATCGCGAGCTCGCGCAGGTGGCGGGCGCTGCCCACGACGACCCGGCGTCCGTCGACCGCCGCGCTCACTCCGTGGCCGATCTGGGCCTGAAACTCCTGCGGCTCACTCGGCCGCAGCGCGCGCTCCCGTGCGGCCTCCACCACCGCCTCACCCAGCGGGTGCTCGGACCGTGACTCCGCCGATGCCGCCATGGCGAGCAGGGCGTCGCGATCGAGCCCGCCGGTGGCGACCACGTCCGTCACGCGGGGTTCACCGCGGGTCAGCGTGCCGGTCTTGTCGAGCACGATCGTGTCCAGCCCCTTCGCCGTCTCCAGGGCGGCCCCACTTCTGACCAGGAGCCCCATCTCCGCTCCACGGCCGGTGCCGACCATGATCGCGGTCGGCGTCGCCAGCCCGAGCGCGCAGGGGCACGCAATGATCAGCACCGCGACGAGGGCGAGCATCGCGGCGGTGAAGCTCGAGCCGGCGAGCAGCCAGGCGGCGAAGGCGACCAGCGCGATCCCGATCACCACCGGCACGAAGTAGGCGGATACCCGGTCGGCGAGGCGCTGGATCGGCGCCTTCGAACCCTGCGCCTCCTCCACCAGGCGCACGATCTGAGCCAGGGCGGTGTCGCGGCCGATCCGGGTGGCCCGGAAGCGAAAGGACCCCGCTCGGTTGATGGTCGCCCCGATCACCTCATCACCGGGGCCCTTGTCCACCGGCACGCTCTCCCCGGTGAGCATCGACTCGTCGATCGTCGAGCGCCCGTCGACTACCTCACCGTCCACCGGGACCTTCTCCCCGGGGCGGACGATCACCTCGTCGCCGACCACCACCTGCTCGATCGGGAGCTCGAGCTCCCTGCCGTCGCGGACCACCCGGGCGCTCTGCGCTCTCAGACCCATCAGCTTCTTGATCGCCACCGTCGTTCCCGCCTTGGCGCGCGCCTCGAGCAGGCGCCCGAGCAGGATCAGCGAAATGATCACCGCCGCGGTGTCGAAGTAGACGTCGGGCAACTCGCCCCCGTCCGCAAAGGCCCCAGGCGCGACCGTCGCCACCAGGCTGTAGAGGTAGGCGACGCTGGTGCCCATCGCGATCAGGGTGTTCATGTCGGCCGAGCCGTGGCGGCCGACCTTCCAGGCGCCCGTGTAGAAGGGCCAGCCGGCCCAGAGCTGGACCGGGGTGGCGATCGCGAGCATCAGCCACATCGACGCCCGCTCCCCGAGGGGCGACCAGACGAAGGTCATCAGCAGGAGCAGGGCGCCTGCGAGCGCCGCGACGATGAAGCGGGTACGCAGACTGCGCAGCTCGGCGCGGGCACGGCTCTCCTGCTCGGATTCCTCCTCGACCGGCGGCTCGTCGCCGAGCGGGCGGCCGCTGTAGCCGGCGCGCTCAACCGCCGCGAGCAGGTCCCCGATGCTGACCCGTGCGGGCTCGTAGTCGACGGCGGCTTCGCCGGTCGCCAGGTTGACGCTTGCATCGGTAACCCCCGGCGTGGCGCGAAGCGACTGCTCGATCGAGTTGACGCATGAGGCGCAATGCATGCCCTCCACCCCGAGGCGGACCCGGCCGCCGTCCACCTGGAGGTTGACGTGATCGGTCGCGGACTGAGTCTGCTCTGTCTGTGGGGCGGGCTTCAGCGTGTTGCTCCTCTCTCGGTCACGACTACAACGAACCCGACCGTAGCAAACCCCCGGGGGGTATGCATATAATCCTCGCCATGAAGACCAAAGAGACTCCCGGCTACATCGTCAGCAAGGAGCAGCTTCAGACGCGACTCCGTCGGATCCGCGGACAGGTGGAAGGGATCGAGCGGATGCTCGAGCAGGACCGGTACTGCATCGATGTCCTCACCCAGGTCAGCGCCGTGCAGGCGGCACTCGACAAGGTGTCGCTGGGACTGCTCGACGACCACGCCCGCCACTGCATCGTCGAAGCGGCCGAGGGGGAGCGAGAGGACCGCGCCGAGGAGATGATGGCCGCGGTCGGGCGGCTGCTCCGGAGCCGCTAGACCGAGCATCCGCTTCTTCGGGCGCATCCAGCGATCGGCTGCCCAGCGCTAGGGCCGGAGCTCGACTCCATTCCAGAAGGCGACGTGGTCGCGGATCTTCCGGATCCAGGGGAAGGGGTGCTTGTAGGTCCATGCGGCTTGGCGGTTGCGCTCCCCCCCGGCCTCGATCGTGTAGTAGCGGGCTATGCCCTTCCAGGGGCAGAGGGAGCGCATCCAGCTCGGCTTCAGATAGCGGCGATCGACGCTGTCGGGCGGGAAGTAGTGGTTGCCCTCCAGGTAGATCGTCTCGTCGCTCTCGGCGACCACCGTGTCGTTCCAGATCGCTTTCACAGTCCCAATGGTGAGACCCGCGGCCCGCCTCGAATGATTCGCGACGTCGCTATCCCTCGTCGCGGAGCCGCTCGATCACGCCGTCGGCCACGCTGGGCTCCTGAGCGGCCCGCAGGCCGTGCAGGCTCTCGAGCATTCGCTTCAGCGTCGCCAGCACCCGCCTGCACTCGGGGCAGAGGCCGATGTGCTCCTCGGCCCTGTGCCGCTCGGCGTCCGGCAGCTCCTGGTCGACGTAGTCGGAGAGGTGCGCCTGGGTCCAACGGTGCTCGCGCATGAAGCGGCGACGCTCCAACAGCCGGCGGATCATTCTCGGGCCCCCATGAAGTGCTCGTCGAGAGTGCGACGGACGGCGAGGCGAGCCCGATGCAGGCGGCTCTTGAAGG
>JBOGZI010000207.1:0-6841 GCA_050697275.1 Solirubrobacterales bacterium
ACTCTCATCAAAGCCGGTACGTCCCTCCTGAATAACTGGTACGGCGCGAACCACGAACACGGCGCGCCTCGTCCGCTCCCCCAACCACCGAGACTCTACGAGACAGATGGCACGCACATTCCCGCTCTCCAAAACGCGCAATATCGGGATCATGGCGCACATCGACGCCGGTAAGACGACGACGACCGAGCGCATCCTCTACTACACCGGCCGCACCCACAAGATGGGCGAGGTCCACGAGGGCGCTGCCGTCATGGATTGGATGGAGCAGGAGCAGGAGCGGGGGATCACGATCACCTCGGCGGCGACGGCATGCGAGTGGAAGGACCACCGCATCAACATCATCGACACGCCGGGGCACGTCGACTTCACCGTCGAGGTCGAGCGCAGCCTCCGGGTGCTGGACGGCGCGATCGCGATCTTCGACTCCGTCGCCGGAGTAGAGCCCCAGTCGGAGACGGTCTGGCGCCAGGCGGACAAGTACAGGGTCCCCCGGGTCGCCTACGTCAACAAGATGGACCGCACCGGCGCCGACTTCTTCGCCGCGGTCGAGACGATGCGCGAGCGGCTCGGCGCTCATCCGCTCCCGATCCAGATCCCGATCGGCGAGGAGTCGGAGTTCCGTGGCGTCGTCGACCTGATCGAAGACAAGGCACTCGTCTGGAAGGACGAGCTGGGCACCGAGTTCTCCTACGAGGAGATCCCCGAGAACCTCAAGGAGCTCGCCCACGAGCACCGTACCCACCTGATCGAGGCCTGCGCGGACTACGACGACGAGCTGATGGAGGCCTACCTGAACGAGGAGGAGATCCCCCACGAGCGGATCGCCAGGTCGCTTCACCGCGCCACTCTGGACATCAAGGTGACGCCCGTCCTTTGCGGCTCCTCCTTCAAGAACAAGGGCGTGCAGCCTCTGCTCGACGCGATCGTCGAGCTGCTTCCCTCGCCGCTCGAGGTGCCGCCGATGACCGGCATCGAGCCGGCGAAGAAGGGGGAGAACGGCGCCGCCCAGGAGGCGGAGCGAAAGCCCGACGACGACGAGCCCTTCGCCGCGCTCGCCTTCAGGTGGTGGTCGATCCGTACGTGGGCAAGCTCACCTACTTCCGGGTCTACTCGGGCAAGCTCAGTGCCGGCAGTCGCGTGCTCAACGCCACCACCGGCCGCACCGAGCGGATCGGGCGGTTGCTGATGATGCACGCCAACTCCCGCGAGGAGATCGAGGAGTGCTACGCGGGCGACATCGTCGCGGGCGTCGGTCTCAAGCAGACCTCCACCGGCGACACGCTCTGCGCGCCGGACGCCCCGATCGTGCTCGAGCAGATCGAGTTCCCCGAGCCGGTGATCGCAGTCGCGATCGAGCCCAAGACCAAGGCGGACCAGGAGAAGCTGAGCGAGAGCCTGGCGCGCCTGGCCGAGGAGGACCCCACCTTCCAGGTCACCTCCGACGAGGAGACCGCCCAGACCCTGATCCACGGCATGGGCGAGCTGCACCTCGAGGTGCTGGTCGAGCGCATGCTGCGCGAGTTCTCGGTCGATGCCAACGTCGGCCGTCCGCAGGTCGCCTACCGGGAGACGATTCGCCAGCGAGTCGAGAAGGTCGTCCACCGGCATATTCGCCAGACCGGCGGCAAGGGCCAGTTCGCCCACGTTGTGATCAATCTCGAGCCCGCCCCGGGCGAGAGCTTCGACTTCGTCAACGAGATCAAGGGCGGCAAGATCCCCACCGAGTTCATTCCCGCGGTCGAGCAGGGCATCGAGGAGGCTCTGCAGAGCGGCGTCAAGGCCGGGTACCCGATGGTGGACGTCCGGGTCGAGCTGGTCGACGGCTCCGCCCACGACGTCGACTCCTCGGAGATCGCCTTCAAGATCGCAGGCTCGATGGCCCTTCAGGAGGCGGCTCGCAAGGCCAAGCCCGTCCTGCTCGAGCCGGTGATGTCGGTGGAGGTGGTGACGCCGGAGGAGTTCCTGGGCGAGGTGATCGGCGACCTTTCCCGGCGACGCGGCAAGGTCCAAGGCCAGGAGCCACGCGGCAACGCGCTGGCGGTCCACGCGTTCGTCCCGCTCGGCGAGATGTTCGGATACGCCACCGACCTGCGCTCCTCGACCCAGGGCCGGGCCAACTACACGATGCAGTTCGAGCGCTACGAGGAGGTCCCGGCCAACATCGCCGAGGAGATCGTCGAGCACCGCTCAGGCGAGCCCGTGGGGGCCGGAGCCTGAGGCCCGCAGGCGCGTTCCGTGGCTATATTTCATGGGTTCGCCCGGAGATCAGCGAGACACAGACTTAGCAGCGAAAAAAGACCGACTTAGACCAACCGAGAACCCCAAAGGAGCGAGATGTCCAAGGAGAAGTTCGATCGCAGCAAGCCGCACGTGAACGTGGGCACCATCGGCCACGTCGACCATGGCAAGACGACGCTGACGGCCGCGATAACGAAGACACTCGCCGAGCAGGGGAACGCGGAGGAGAAGACCTTCGACGAGATCGACAACGCGCCCGAGGAGAAGGAGCGCGGGATCACGATCGCCACATCGCACGTCGAGTACGAGACGGACAACCGCCACTACGCGCACGTCGACTGCCCCGGACACGCCGACTACGTCAAGAACATGATCACCGGCGCCGCCCAGATGGACGGCGCGATCCTGGTCGTCTCCGCTCCGGACGGGCCGATGCCGCAGACCCGTGAGCACATCCTGCTTGCGCGCCAGGTGAACGTCCCCTCGGTGGTCGTCTACCTGAACAAGACCGACATGGTCGACGACGAGGAGCTGCTCGAGCTGGTCGAGGAGGAGGTTCGCGACCTGCTCAACGAGTACGAGTTCCCCGGAGCGGACACCCCGATCATCAAGGGCTCGGCGCTGAAGGCTCTCGAGGGCGACGAGGAGGCGAAGAAGTCGATCGTCGAGCTCGCGGAGGCCCTCGACACCTACATCCCCGAGCCCGAGCGCGATCTCGACAAGCCCTTCCTGATGCCGGTCGAGGACGTCTTCTCGATCACAGGCCGCGGCACCGTCGCCACCGGCCGGATCGAGCAGGGCAAGGTCAACACCAGCGACAACGTCGAGATCGTCGGGATCACCGACACGACCACGACCGTCGTCACCGGCGTCGAGATGTTCCGCAAGATCCTCGACGAGGGTCAGGCCGGCGACAACGTCGGCTGCCTGCTGCGGGGGACCAAGCGCGAGGAGATCCAGCGCGGCCAGGTTCTCTGCAAGCCGGGCTCGATCACGCCGCACACCAAGTTCAAGGCCGAGGTCTACTGCCTGAAGAAGGAGGAGGGCGGCCGCCACACGCCGTTCGTCTCCGGCTATCGGCCGCAGTTCTATTTCCGGACGACCGACGTCACCGGCGTGGTCGAGCTGCCCAAGGACCGCGAGTTCGTGGCCCCAGGCGAGAACGCCGAGATGGAGGTCGAGCTGATCCAGCCGATCGCCATGGATAAGGGGCTTCGATTCGCGATCCGGGAGGGCGGCCGAACCGTCGGTTCCGGGGTCGTGACAGACGTAGTCGAGTAGCGACGGCGGGCCCGCCCAGGGCCCGCCTTTTCGTGGGGCTCCTCGTCAGCAAGGGCCCCGACAACCAAGGACATACGACCGGGGCGTTGGCCTCCACAGGGCCAGCGCCCCGATTGCGCGAGAAGGACAAAAGGAAAAGACAGGTAGACGAGGCGAATGGCCTCACTGACATCGGGAAAGATCAGGATTCGGCTCAAGGCGTATGACCACGACGCCATAGACCGGGCTGCGCAGGAGATCGTCGGCACCGCCGAGCGCACTGGCGCCACGGTTGCCGGCCCGATCCCGCTGCCCACCGACAAGCACGTCTACTGCGTCATCCGCAGTCCGTTCAAGGACAAGGACTCTCGCGAGCACTTCGAGATCCGCACCCACAAGCGGCTGATCGACATTCACCAGCCCACCCCGAAGACCGTCGACGAGCTGCAGCGGATGGAGACGCTGCCGGCAGGCGTCGACGTGGAGATCCGCCTCTAGTGGAGGACCTGATGAGCGCGATCGTCGGCAAGAAGCTCGGCATGACCCGCGTCTTCGACGAGGACGGAGCGGCGATCCCGGTCACCGTGATCGAGGCCCCTCCGAACAAGATCACCGCGATCCGGCGCGCCGACCGCGATGGCTACGACGCCGTTCAGCTGGCCGGCAACCCCGTCGCGGAGAAGAAGCTCAGCGGGGGCGAGCTCGGGCACCTGAAGAAGGCCGGAGCTTCCGCGATGGCGGATCTCGCCGAGTTCCGCGACGTCGAGTTCAAGGGCGGCGGCGGCGAGGAAGCGTCCAAGGAGGGCGACGCACCCGAGGATGCGTCTTCTGATCAGGGAGAGAGGAAGGTCGGCGACGACGTCACCGTCTCGGACTTCCAGCCCGGTGAGGCGGTCAAGGTCTCCGCGGTCTCGGTCGGGAAGGGCTTCCAGGGCACGATCCGCCGCCACGGCTTCAGCCAGGGTCCGGTCACCCACGGCTCCCACAACGTCCGCGCCCCCGGGTCCGTCGGAGCCAGTGCCGATCCCGCTCGCGTATTCCCCGGGCAGAAGATGCCCGGCCAGATGGGTGCCCGCCGGGCCACCCAGATCGGCGCTCGGGTGGTCGAGGTGGACGCGGAGCTCAACCTGCTCCTGATCCGCGGCTCCGTTCCGGGTCCGCGCAACTCCACGGTGGAGGTGAGGTCGGTTGGCTGAGGCGAAGGCCGACAGCGCGAAGGGCGGGGCGGCCGCCGCCAAGGCCCCGGTCCTCGACCTGAACAAGACGGGTCGCGCTGAGGCGCGCCCTCGCACAAAGGCGGACCTGCCCAAGGCGCTCTTCTCGGAGCCGTTCCACGAGTCGCTCGTCCACCAGGCGGCACGGGCCGACCTGGCCGCGCGGCGTCGCGGCACCCACTCCACCCTGAGTAGGGGCGAGGTGGCGATGACCACCGCGAAGGCCTGGCGGCAGAAGGGCACCGGGCGCGCCCGCGCCGGGGCGCTCAGCGTGCCGCACCGCTACGGGGGCGGCGCCGCCTTCGGGCCGAAGCCGCGCCGCTACACGGTCAAGGTGAACCGCAAGGCGCGCCGCCGTGCCCTGAGGGCGGCACTCAGCGTCCACGCGGAGCGAGACAGCGTGGCGGTGATCGACGGCGGCGACTTCGATTCGCCCTCCACCAAGCAGGCCGCCAAGGGGCTGGACGGCTGGAGCACCGACCGCCCGGCCCTGATCCTGCTCGGCTCCGAGGAGGACGCGGCGGCGAAGAGCTTCAGGAACATAGACGGGGTGAGGGTCGCGCTGGCGGACGCCGCGGGCGTCGCCGACGTGATCGGCGCCGCCTCCCTGGTCGTCTCGAAGGCCGCCCTCGAGCAGCTCGAGCGGAGGGCCGCGTGATGGACCCGCGCCAGGTGATCATCCGACCGATCGTCTCCGAGAAGAGCTACGCGCTGATGGCTGAGGGCAAGTACACCTTCCGCGTCCACGAGCGGGCCCGCAAGCTGCAGATCGCCAGCGCCGTCGAGGACATCTTCGACGTCCGCGTGCGCCAGGTGCGAACCGCCAAGGTCAACTCGAAGCCGAAGCGGCGCGGCCTGCACAGCGGCCGCTCCCGCTCTTGGAAGAAGGCGATCGTGCAACTCGCCCCCGGCGAGCGGATCGAGCTGTTCGAGGGCGCGGCGGTGGAGGGCTGATGGCGAACCGGAAGACAAGGCCGACCAGCCCAGGCAAGCGCTTCGGCACCTACCCGATCCGCGAGGAGCTCACCGGCGACGCCCCGAGCAAGCGGCTGATCGAGGGCAAGAAGCGCTCGAGCGGGCGCAACGCGGCAGGTCGGGTGACCGCGCGCCATCGCGGCGGCGGCGCGAAGCGCCGCTACCGCCGAATCGACTTCAAGCGCACCAAGGACGGGGTGCCGGCCCGGGTGGCGACGATCGAGTACGACCCGAACCGCTCCGCGAACATCGCGCTGCTCAACTACGCCGACGGGGAGAAGCGCTACATCCTCGCTCCGCAGGGGCTCGCGATCGGCGCCGAGATCCGCTCGGGGGAGGGCGCCGACATCGCGCCCGGCAATTCGCTGCCGCTGAGCCGGATCCCGACCGGGACGGTCGTCCACAACGTCGAGCTGGTCGCCGGGCAGGGCGGGCGCCTCGGCCGCGCGGCCGGGAGCGCGATCCAGGTGGTCGCCAAGGAGGGCCCGATGGTCAGCCTGCGGCTCCCCTCCTCCGAGGTGCGCATGGTCCGCGGGGAGTGCAGGGCGAGCGTCGGCGCGCTCTCCAACGCGGAGCATCAGAACGTGAAGGTGGGCAAGGCCGGCCGCAACCGGCACAAGGGCAAGCGCCCGCAGACCCGCGGCGTCGCCATGAACCCGGTCGACCATCCCCACGGCGGCGGCGAGGCCCACCACACCCCCGGCGGTCATCCGGTCACCCCCTGGGGCAAGCCGACGATCGGCTACCGCACACGCAAGAAGGGCAAGAAGTCGGACGCGCAGATCGTGCGCGGCCGCAGACGGCGCAAGAGGAGCTAGTCATGGGACGTTCGACCAAGAAGGGCCCGTGGGCCGAGGAGAGGCTCTTGAAGCGGATCGCGGCGATGAACGAGTCGGGCCAGAAGCAGATGATCAAGACCTGGTCGCGCCAGTCCGCTGTCTTTCCGGAGATGGTCGGGCACACGATCGCGGTCCACGACGGCCGCAAGCACGTGCCGGTCTACATCTCGGAGTCCATGGTGGGCCATCGGCTGGGCGAGTTCGCGCCCACCAGGAGCTTCCGCGCTCACTCCGGCGCCGGGACGGCCAAGGAGCGGGAGGCCGCCGCCGCCGGCGCGAGCTCGCGCGGGCCGGGCGGAGGCGCGGCCGGAG
>JBOGZI010000208.1:0-9107 GCA_050697275.1 Solirubrobacterales bacterium
GCTCGGCCTCGAGCTCGGCGACCCGGTGCGCCGCCTCGGCCTCGCCCTCGTACTCGCCGCCGAGCTCCTCGAGTCGCAGCTGCCTCTCGCCGAGGCCGGAGCGCAGCTCTCGCTGGGCCAGGGTGAGCGCCTCGATCCGGCCGCGGACCCGCTCCAGCGCCGCCCGCGCCTCCGCCAGGCGCTCGCCGCGCCGCCGCCTGATCTCCTCCTCCCCGGCGATCCGCTCCTCGATCGCGGTACGTCGCTTGCGGACCTCGTCGAAGCGCCGCTCGACCGAGTCACGGCGCCCGCGGACCTCGCCGAGGCGCTTCTCGGCGTCTACCAGCTGGCGCTCCTGCTCGCGCAGCTCGTCGGCGACCAGCCGGCCCCGGAGCTCGCTCTCGTCGCGCAGCAGGCGGGCGGTCCGCTCGGCGGCCTCGGCCTGGCGCTTCAGCGGACGCAGCCGCGAGCGCGCCTCACGCTCGACGTCGAGCGCCCGGTCGAGGTTCTCGCGGGTCCGATCGAGCTTCAGCTGGGCCCGATGGCGCCGCTTGCGATGCTTGCCGAGACCGGCCGCCTCCTCGATCAGCATGCGGCGGTCCTTCGGCTTCGAGTTGACGATCGCCTCCACCCTGCCCTGGCTGATCACCGAGTGCATCTCGCGGCCCATGTTCGTGTCGGCGAGAGCCTCGACGATGTCGGCGAGGCGGCAGCGGGCGCCGTTGAGGCGGTACTCGCCCTCGCCGTTGCGCTCGATCCGGCGCGAGATCGAGATCTCGGAGAACTCGCTCGCCGCCCGGCCCTCGCTGTTGTCGATCACGACCTCGACCTCGGCGAAGCGGCGGCGGGACTGGCCCTTGCCGCCGGCGAAGATCACGTCCCGCATCGACTGACCGCGGATCGCGGTCGGGCTCTGCTCGCCGAGCGCCCATAACACCGCGTCCGTGATGTTGGACTTGCCGCAGCCGTTCGGCCCCACGATCACGCTCACCCCCGGCGAGAAGCTGAGCCGGGTGCGGTCGGGGAACGACTTGAACCCCTTCAGGTTGATCGCCTTGAGATACATCTCAGTCGAAAGTAGTCACTGCCTCAGACGGTCCAACGCCTGCTCGGCCGCCGCCTGCTCGGCCTCCTTCTTGCTCCGCCCCGAACCGGACCCCACCTCCTCGTCGGAGACTGTGGCGCGAATCTCGAAGCGGCGGTCGTGGGGCGGCCCGGCCTCGCTGACCACGTCGTAGCTTACGGTGGCCCCGCTGCGAGCGAGCCGTTCCTGCAGCTCGGACTTGAAGTCGATCCGCTCACGCGTCGCCTGCTCGATCTCGGGCGCGAAGTCGTCTGTGACGGCTGCCGCGGTGCGCTCGAAGCCGTGCGCGAGGTAGCAGGCCCCGATCACCGCCTCGCAGATCGAGGCGACCGTGCGCTCCGAGGCGAGCAGCGTGTCGACGGGTAGGCCGTGCCCCTCCTCCGGGGCGCTGCTCCGCAGCCGCTCGGCGATGCCCAGTCTGCGGGCGACCTCGGCGCAGGAGCGGCCGCTTACCGCCTGGTTGAGGATCTTGGTCAGCTCCCCTATGTCGGCGTCCGGGAAGCGCTCGTACAGCGCGGCTGCGACGGACAGCCCCAGCACGCTGTCGCCGAGGAAGGCGAGTCGCCCGTAGGCGTCGGTTCGCCTCTCGACCCACGAGGAATGGGAGAGTGCCCGCCGGCGCAGCTCTTCGGGGGTGCCCTCGAACAGCTCCGCCAGCGAGGCGGCCGGGGTCGTCATTTGATCGAGCTCGCTCCCCCCTCTCAGCCTGCGGCCGGCGCGCGAGCGCAGACGAAGTCGACCGCGTCGCCCACGGTCTCGATCTCGGCGGCCTCCTCCTCGCTCACCCGGATCCCGTAGCGGTCCTCGAGCTCCATCACCAGCTCATAGAGGTCGAGCGAGTCCGCGTCCAGGTCCTCGCGAAACCTCGTCTCGAGCTGGATCTTCTCGGGGCTCACCTCCAGCTCCGTGGAGAGGTGGTCGCGGACCAGCTTGATCACCTCGTCGCGCTCCATCGCGGCCATTATCCCAGGCCCGACCGGGTCGCCCCGGAGGCCGCGAGCAGCTCCGCGGTTCGCTCCACCGCGCGCTCCCGCACCGCCCGGTCGGCGAGCAGCACGGCGTTCGCGATCCCCTCGGCGCTCGAGCTGCCGTGCGCCACCACCGCGACCCCCCGCAGGCCGAGCAGGATGGCGCCACCCGCGATGTTCGGGTCCATGTCGCGACGAAGGCCGCCCAGGGCGGGACGCAGCAGCAACCCGCCGGCCGCCGCCAGCGGCCCCGACCGCGCCGCCGACCGTACGGCCTCCGCGACTGCGCGCGCAGTCCCCTCCAGGGTCTTCAGGGTGACGTTCCCTGTGAAGCCGTCGGTGACCACCACGTCCGCCGTCCCGGAGAGCAGATCGCGACCCTCGACGTTGCCGATGAACTCAATCCCCTCCGCCCCCTTCAGCGCCTCGTGCGCCTCGACCACGTCGGGGCGGCCCTTCTTCTGCTCCTCGCCCACCGAGAGCAGCGCGACCCGCGGCGAGTCCACCCCGAGGGCCGCCTCGCTGAAGGCGGAGCCGAGGAAGGCGAACTGGATCAGGTGCTGGGGGCGGACCTCGGTGTTGGCGCCGACGTCGAGGAAGAGCAGCGACCGGTCGGCGTTGGGCACGGGGATCACCGCGGCGAGCGCCGGCCGGTGCACCCCCTGGCCTCGCTTCAGCGCGAACAGCGCGGCGGTCATCGTCGCGCCGGTGGAGCCGGCGCTGACCAGCGCCTCGCAGCGCCCCTCGGCGACCGCCGCCGCCGCGAGCACCACGGAGGCCTCCGGATCCGCCCGCACCGCGGCGACAGGCTCCGCTTCGTTCGGGATCCAGCTCCCGGTCGGCTCGATCTCCACCCCCGGCGTTCCGCTCAGCGACGGTGGGCCGAAGAGACGCACGCCGGCCCCGCGCTCCGCCGCGATCCTGGCGCCCTCGAGCACGAGCTCGGGCCCGCCGTCGGCGCCGTACGCGTCCAGCGCGACGGGCCCAGGCTCCGCGGCCGCCTCCTCCCTCATGAAACGGGTGGCTCCTCGGCTCCGCCTGCGGGCCCCCTCGCACTCTCGGGGGCGGCGGATGGCGCCGTCAACTACTCCTCCGGCTCAGTCGGCGCTTCCGGGGTGGCCTCGGGGGCCTCGTGGCGGATCACCTCGCGGCCGGCGTAGGTGCCGCAGGTCGGGCAGACCCGGTGCGGGAGCCGCGGGCTGTGGCAGCGGGGGCACTCGTTGAGACGCGGCCGCGCCGCCTTGTGGTTGGCCCGCCGCTTGTCGCGGCGCGCTCTCGACTGTCGCTTCTTGGGGACCGCCACAGGCGCGGGATGGTAGCTAGCTAGTCGAGCTTCAGGTCCCGCAGCTTCGCCATCCGCGGATCGCCGCCCCCGCCGTGCTCGTGGGCCCCCGGCTCGGCGTCGTTGAGGGGCTCGCCGCAGACGGCGCAGAGTCCCGCGCAGTCGGGGCGGCAGAGGAGCTGGGACGGCAGCGCCAGCACCATCGCGTCATTCGCCCAGCGCTCCAGTTCGAGCTCGCCCTCGGACACATAGGGGCTGCGCAGCTCCTCGTCCTCGGCGGCGGGCTGGTCGACCTCCCGCGCGTCGACCTCGAGGGGCAGGGCGGCGGGTTCGAGGCAGCGGAAGCAGGGCCCGGAGAGCTCCGTCGCGAAGCGCAGCCTGAGCGCGTAGCCGGTGGTGGTGCGCGAAACGTCCAGCCGCGACACGCTGCCGCGGCCAGCGGGCTCGTAGCGCTGGCCGGCGAGGTCCACCGGTTCGAGCCGCACCTCGAGGTCGACGTGGCGGGCCTGCCCGGGTGAGAGCGCCAGGCGATCGAGCTCGACGGTGCCGCCCCCCGCGTCCATGGAGCCGAGGGTAGCGTTCCCCCCGTGGGCGGACAGTTCCATTGGAACCCGGAGACCTACCTGGCGGAGATCCGGGCCGAGGTCCCGCGCTATGACGAGCTGCAGGAGGCCGCTGTCGCGGCGATCCCCTTCGCGCCGGATCGGGTGCTCGAGCTCGGGATGGGAACGGGGGAGACGACCCGGCACCTGCTCGAGGCCTACCCCGACTCCTGGGTGGTGGGGCTGGACGCGAGCCCCGAGATGGTCTTCCGCCTCCGGCAGGAGTACGACGACGTCCAGCTCGCCCGGATCGAGGATCCGCTGCCGGACGGGCCCTGGGACCTGGTCATCTCGGTCCTCTCGGTCCACCACCTCACCGACGACCAGAAACAGCTGCTCTTCCGGCGGGTGCGGGAGCACGCGCGCGCCCTGGTGATCGGCGACGTGGTCAAGGCCGAGCGCCAGGTCACCCCGATCGATCCCGGCGTCGACTTCCCGGACACCGCCGGGGAGCTGGCCGAGTGGTGCGGCGGCGAGGTCACCTGGACCGCCGACGATCTCGCG
Source organism: Solirubrobacterales bacterium (assembly GCA_050697275.1). Classification (GTDB taxonomy): domain Bacteria; phylum Actinomycetota; class Thermoleophilia; order Solirubrobacterales; family 70-9; genus JBOGZI01. The sequence goes on from JBOGZI010000208.1 coordinate 4,420, forward strand.
GTGGTCAGGGCGAGATACGACTGAGCCATACGATCCCGCCTCATCCAACGGGTCGCTCCTCGGCTGCGCCTGCGGAGCACCCTCGCACCCACGAGGAGGAGCGATGCACCACAACCCGGAGCAGCCCGGACCGCCGCCCCCGGCCTCGGGCGACAGCGAGGTCCTCTACGAGAAGCGCGACCGGATCGCCTACCTGACGATCAACCGTCCCGAGGCGCGCAACGCGGTCAGCCCCGCGGTGCACCGCGGCATGATCGCCGCCTGGGCCGACTTCGCCGCCGACGACTCCGTGGACGTCGCCATCCTGACCGGCGCCGGCGACGACGCGTTCTGCGCGGGGGCCGACTTGAAGAGCTACATCCCGCCGATCATCACCGAGGCCGGACCGGCGGACATCCGCGAGATCGTCGAGCTCGGGCTGAACGGATTCACCCGCGGGATGCATCGCCTCCCGAAGCCGATCATCGGGGCGGTCAACGGCTGGGCGCTCGCGGGCGGCTTCGAGACCGCCCTCGCCTGCGACATCCGGATCGCCTCCGAGCGCGCCATGTTCGGCTCCTTCGAGGCGCGCCGCGGCTTCCACCACGGCGACGGCGGGCTGGTGCGCCTGGTCAACGCCGGGGGAGTCGGGGTGGCGATGCACATGCTGCTCACCGCTGAGCCGATCGACGCGCGGCAGGCGCTCGAGTGGAACCTGGTGTCGGCGGTCGTCCCGCACGAGTCGCTGATGGAGGAGGCCGAGACCGTCGCCCGCCAGATCCTCCGCAACTCGCAGACCGCGGTCCGCTCCGCGAAGCAGACGATCCTCGACGTGATCGGCCAGCCGCTCGACCAGCAACTCCGCGCCGAGGCCTGGAACGCCTACACGTGCGCCGATCCCGAGGAGACCAGGGCGATGCTGGAGCGCTTCTACGAGAAGACCGACCCCGGGCGCGCGGGCGAGCACACGACCGAGGTCTGAACGGCGAGCGGCCCCCTCCGAGAGGGGGCCGCTCGTACGTCGGGCCCTACGGGCACCGACTCGCTGCTATGCGTGCTAGCCGCGCTTCGTGTTCAGCTTGCTGAAGGTGCAGAGCACGTTCAGCTGAACGACCAGCGCCTCGGGCGAATCGTTGTCGAACTGGTACAGCCAGGCGTTCGTGTTCCCTGGGGCCGGGCCGTCGGTCTTCTCCTCGAGTGCAACGAGGTTCCTCGCATCGTTCGGCGGCCGGATGTCCAGCACTCCACCGCCGAGCGCCACGCCGGGGCCCAGCTTCGGGTTCGACGGGCAGGTGACGGTGTGGTCCGAGACCCCGTTGTTAACGGATTGCGGGAGCAGGCTCACGTTCTGGGTCACCAGTTGGGTGGCCCCACCGATCCTGGTCCTCAGTGTGTTGTCCTTGCCCTTCTGTGCGATCGCGATCGAGCTGCCGCCCACGGCGACCATGATCGCGATCAGGCCGAGGACGAGGCCCGGAGAGAGGTGCCGCTTGATCCTTCCGATCATCTGTTCTCCCTGTTCGTCTGGTTTACGTATCGGGCACGACAAGCCGCCGCGCCCCTGCTCGGTCAACCCGATCTGCCCCGCAAGGTTGCGCGTTCGCGCCCAGATTGTCGGGACCGATTCCGGTCCCGACCGTCGTAGGATCGGCGGGAAGTGGAGCGCCAGACCCCGAGCTCGGAGACCGCCGGCAAGCCGCAGACGAGCGGGGTCCAGGTCCCCCCGCCGCTCTACTACGTCGCGGCCTTCCTGGTCGGAGTCGGCCTCGAGCTCGCCTTCCCGATCGACTCGCCCCCGGCCGCGATGCGCGTCGTGGTCACGGTCCTGGGCGTGCTCGCCTGGGCCATCCTCGATGGCGCCGCGATGTACGCGTTCATGCGGGCGAAGACGAGCATGCCGCCGATGAGGCCGAGCACGACGCTGGTCACCTCCGGCCCCTACCGCCTCACCCGCAACCCGATGTATCTGGGCATGGCCTGTCTCTACATCGCCCTCTCCTTCGCGCTCGGGGTGATCTGGGCGCTGGCGCTGCTTCCGCTGGTGATCCTCGCGATCGACCGGCTCGTGATCGCCCGCGAGGAGCCCTACCTGAAGCGGACCTTCGGCGACCCCTACCGCGAGTACCGGGCGCGGGTGCGCCGCTGGCTCTGACTCACTCCTGCGGCCCGGCGTAGCCGGGACGGGCGACCTCGAGCTTGCGCCGGACGTGCTCGGCCAACCGCGGCGCGAGCGCCTCGATGCGGTCGTCGAAATCACCGGCGCGCAGCCGCCGCGACAGCTCCGCCGCCGAGTCGCGGGCACGCTCGGCGAGCGCGTCCGGATCGCGGGGCACCTCACCGGACTTTCCGAGCAGCTCGTTGAACAGCTCCAGGTCGGCACGGTCGGGCGCCTCCCCGGCGCGCAGCTCTCGGGCGACCACGGCGCAGAGGTTGGCAGCGACCAGCACCTTGAAGCGCTGTTCGCGCGGGACCTCGGGCCGCAGCTCACTGAACAGATACTCGGCGACAGCCTCCAACAACTCCGGTGCCGCAGGCCGGTCCTGCATCAGCCGATCAACTCCAGCAGGTCCCACTCCGGCTCGCAGATGCGTCGGCCGAGCGAGGCGAGCTCGTGGCTTCGCCGCGTCCCGGTGAGGTGGTCGTGAGCCTGGCGAGCACAGATCACCGCCCACTTGACGTTGCCGAACACCTCCCAGTAGCGGACCCGCTCGTGCTCGATGGGCGAGCCGCCCGCGGCCTCGTATACGGCGAGGAACTCGTCCAGCCCCCCGACCCCTGCGACCGGACTGCCGTCGTTGCCGAATCGCCAGGAGCGGAGGCAGAGCCAGCCGATGTCCTCCGCGGGGTCGCCCAGATGCGCCAGCTCCCAGTCGATCACGGCGGCCAGACCGGCCGCGTCGACGATGAAGTTGCCGAGGCGGAAGTCGCCGTGCACCAGCCGTGGCTCGGCCGGCTCCGGGGCGTTGGCGCGCAGCCAGCGCAGGCCCAGCACCACCGCCGGCAGCGGCTCGCCGATCTCATCGAGCTGCCGCTCCCATTCCTCGATCTGCCCGAAGGATGGATCCTCCGGCACCGGCGGAAGGACGCCCTCGAGCTCCCCCGGACCCAGGGAATGTATCCGAGCCAGTGCCTCGGCCAGCTGCCTCGAGAGGCGCCCACGAGCGCCCTCGTACTCGGGCTTGCGAAGGACCCGGGGCGCGACCGAGGTGCCCTCCACGAACTCGACCAGCATCCCGGCCGAGCCGAAGCGGCCGCCGTCGGCCTCGAAGGCCAGCGGCTCGGGTACTGGCACGCCGCACCGGGCAGCCCTCTCGATCAGGTCGAACTCCGCGCGCATCGCCACCAGCGACTCCGAGCCAGGCGGGTCCCGTCGCAGCACCCACCTCGGATCCGTCTGCCCGGCTCCGGCGCCACTCTCACCCTGCACCAGCCAGGTCTCCCGCGAGGCGCCCCCCGGGATCGGGCTGAGCGAGATCTCGCCCGGGTCACCGCCGAGCAGGCCGTCGAGGACGGCGCGCACGTCGCCGGCCAGCTCAAGCGCCTCGGTCGCCGCTCCCATCGCCGATGCCAGTCCTTCCCTCGTTGTGGAAGGGAGCCTAGGTGAGTGCGGGTGGAGTTCCATCGAGCAATGCCAGGGCCGAGCCGCCGATAACGGGCGCACACGGCGCCTCACACGCCCGCCGGCGATCCTCCGCCCACCAGATACCGAACCAGGAGGAAGACTATGAGCGCAATCACCGAGACAGCAGCATCCTCTCCGGCTTCGGGTCACGACCGTGGCTCGATCCTGATCCGTACGACGCGAGCCGATGACGAGGAAGCACTGCTTAGGCTCGCCCAACTCGACAGTCACCCGCCGCTCGATGGCACCGTACTGGTCGCGGAGGTCTCCGGCGCGCTCCGGGCCGCGCGCTCCCTGCGAACCGGCGAGACCATCGCTGATCCGTTCGAGCACACCGAGCACCTGCGCGGGCTGCTGGCCGCGAGGGCCACGAGCATCTCGCCCGCGCCGGGGCCCCGGCGCCGTGTTGCGGTTCGCCTCCCGCGGCTGTACGCTCGCGCCGAGGCGCGATGAGCCTCTCGATCCGACTCCTCGGTGCCCCGGCGCTGGAGCGCGACGGCGCACCCGCCGACCCACCGCGCGGCCGCAAGTCGTGGGCGCTGCTTGCGTATCTGGCGCTCTCCCGCTATCCACCCAGCCGCCGAGAGCTGGCCGAGCTCCTCTTCGGCGAGGCCGACGACCCGCTCGGGGCCCTCCGCTGGAGCCTCTCGCAGCTTCGCCGTGCGATCTTGCCGGAGGCCAAGGTGGGCGGCGATCCCGTGCGGCTCGAGCTTGGTCCCCAGGCGAGACTCGACGTCTCATTGCTGGAGGGCTCGAGCATCGAACCGGCGGAGGTAGGGCATCTCAGCTCCGAGCTTCTCGCGGGAATGGCGTTCCGTGGGGCTCCGGCCCTCGAATCGTGGCTGCTCGTCGAGCGCCGCCGTCTCGCCGGCGCAGCCGAGGCCGCCCTGCACGAGACGGCTCTCGCCAGGCTCGCCGCCTCCGACAACGGCTCCGCAATCGAGCTGTCTAGAAGGGCGGCAACCCTCAATCCCCTTGACGAGGGAAACCAGGAGCTCCTCGTCCGCTGCCTCTCGGCGAACGGCGACCGCGAAGGTGCGCTCGCCCAGGCCGATGCGTGCGAGGAGCTCTTCCGGGCGGAGCTCGG
>JBOGZI010000209.1:0-2729 GCA_050697275.1 Solirubrobacterales bacterium
GTCCCGGAGATAGCCGCGGCCATCGCCGACGCGATCTCCGGCGGGCACTCGGTGCGGGGCGCGCTGGCCGGCGCGCGCGTCTCGCTGGAGGGCCCATCTGCCACCGAGCTCGCCAGGGTGGGGGCAGAGCTCGAGCTCGGCGTCTCCACCTCCGACGCGCTCGCCGCGATGCGCCTGCGCCTGCGCTCGCTGCGCGTGGATGCGCTGGCGATGGCGCTGCTGAGCCAGCAGGTGGCCGGCGGCGACGTCGCGGGGCTGATGCGGCGGCTGGGAGCGGCTGCGGCGGAGCGCGACCGGGTCGACGACGAGGCGCGGGCTGCGACCACCCAGGCCCGCTTCACCGGGATGCTGGTCGTCGCACTGCCCGCGGGAGCGGCCCTGTTCGCGGAGCTCCTCGAGCCCGGCTTTCTCTCGGGGGTGTTCTCCGAGCCCTCCTCGGCGGCGATGCTGATCGCTGCCGCCGCACTGCAGCTGGCGGGCTTCGCGGCGATCCGACGGCTCGGCCGGCCGGGTGAATGAGGCCCCGAGGGGAGCGACGGCGTTGATCGTGTTCGTGATCTTGGCGCTCGCCGCGATTCTGCTCGCCGCTGCGGCGCTGCTCGAGGGGGTCCGCGGTGACGGATCCGACCCCGACGACGACCCCCGCCGGTCCGACGCCGGCGCCCTGGCGCGCCCGCTGGCCTCGGTCGCGGACCGGCTCGGGCTCGAATCGCGCCTGGCGCGGGCGGGAGTGGCGGATCGCGTCTCGGTGCCGGCCCTGCTGATCTCGAAGCTCGCCGGCACGCTGATCGGGCTCTGCTTCGCGATGATCGCCGCGCCGGCTGCCCCAGGTCGGCTCGCCTGGATGGTCGCGTTGGCGCTCCCCGCCGCGGGGTTCCTCGGTCCCGATGCCTGGCTGGAGCGCAGGGCGCGGGCTCGGCTTCGCGCCCTGCGGGGCGGGTTGCCCGACGCGCTCGACCTGCTCGCGGTCGGCGCTGCCGCCGGCCGCAGCCCGCTCTCCGGGCTGGTCGAGCTCGCTGCGGGGGAGGGTCCGCTCTCCCGCGAGCTGGCCGTGCTGGCAGCCGAGACGTCATGCGGCGCCCCTCAGCGGGAGGCACTCGAGGCGCTGCGCGGGCGGGCGCCGGTGGCGGAGGTGGCGGCGATGTGCGGGGTGATCGAGCGCTCGCGGCGCTATGGCTCGCCGCTCGCCGACCAGCTCCGCGAGCAGGCGAGCGCGCTGCGGGCCGTGCAGCGGCGCCGGATCGAGGAGCACGCCGCACGGGCCGCGCCCAAGATTCAGCTCGCGGTCGCGCTGCTGCTGGTCCCCTCGGTACTGCTGATGATCGCCGCCGGGCTGCTGGCCAACATCGACCGGTTCCTCGCCGGCCTCTAGCCGGCGGTGCTCACTTGATCACCTGCAGATCGGGATGGGTGGCGAGCAGGGTCTGGGTGAAGACGTAGTTGAAGGCGAAGATGCCCATGAAGGCGATCACCACCGCCTCGTTCACCGCCCTGCCAACGCCCTCGGCGCCCCCCGAGGCAGTCATCCCCTTGTAGGAGCAGACGATCGCGATGATCGCCCCGAAGCAAGAGCACTTCAGCACCGAGCCCCAGAGATCGGTGATCGAGGCGTTCGCGAACAGGGTGGCGAAGAAGCCGCCGAGCGGCTCGTTGTAGAGGAACTCGGCCAGCATGCCGCCGGTGATCCCGAAGATGATCGCGAACACGTCGAGCAGCCCGGTGATCAGCATCAGCGCCAGGAACCTGGGAACCACCAGGTTCTTGACAGGGTCGACGCCGAGCACCTGGAGCGCGTCGAGCTCCTCGCGGATCTTCCGGGCGCCGAGGTCGGCGGTGATCGCGGTGCCGGCGACGCCGGCGACGATCACGGCGCTGACCAGCGGGGCGAACTCGCGGATCGAGGCCAAGACGAAGAAGCCGCCGAGCCGGTCGAGCGCCCCGAACAGCGAGAGGAAGTTGGCCGCCTGCAGGCCGGGCGCGCCGAAGCTCACCGCGACCATGGAGATGATCATCGGGAACCAGCAGAGCTGCAGCGCGAAGAGGAACTGGCCGATGAACTCGCCGCCGTAGGGGTAGGGCGGCCGGAGCGCCGAGAGCACCGTCTTCGCGGTCAGGATCATCATGTCGCCGACCTGCTCGAACAGCGACTTCGCCGGCAGGAAGGCGCGATCGGCGACCGTCCGGACCATCAGCAGCGGCTTCCTTGTTCCCTGGCGCCGGTCATGGACAGCCCGAGGAGAGCTTCACCCGCCACCAGTTCATCAGCGCCCCGACCGGCCCGAAGGTGGGGCGCACCTCATAGCGGCCGCAGCCGATCTCGCCGACGTCCTCCCGCTTGACGATCTCCCACTTGTGGGCCGCGGGGTCGGCGACCATCTGCTCGAGCCGCCCCCGGGCGGCGCCGTAGCGGGCGCCCTGCCGCTCGGCGGCCAGTCGCGCCTGCTTGAGGCGCTCGATCAGCCGATCGCGGCTCGCCTCCAGCTCGGCGAGGTCGGCCACGTGCGGCGGAGCGGGGATGCGCGGCTGCTCGGTGTCGTCCTCGGTCGAGCCCTTGCCCGGGAAGGGGGCGAGCTGGGCCTCCAGCCTGGCAATCTGGCCCTGCAGGCTGCGGCGGGCCGCGACCGCGTCCTCGGGCGGGGACTCGGCGGCGCGCTCGAAGGGGTCGGGCGGCAGCTCGGCCGGTGCGGCGGCGTCGAGAGGGTCGGTCGCGACGCTGGCGGCGTAGATGG
>JBOGZI010000210.1:0-3829 GCA_050697275.1 Solirubrobacterales bacterium
GTCCCAGCCCGGCAGCAGCCGGCGCCGCAGCCGCACCGCTGCCAGCGCGATCGGCCCCGCGACCGCCGCGAGCCCGATCATGCCGCCGAGGTAGTCCCCGAAGCTCACTTGCGAGACTGCGGGCCGGCCCGCTTGCTCGGCGGCGGACCGACGCCGGGCGGGGTTCCCGCCTCGGGCGCGACGACGTCGGCGCAGCCTGCGGGATCGAGGTCGCCCTTCAACTCGAAGACGAAGACCATCTCGGCCTGGGCACGCTGAACGGCGTCGGTGCCCCCGGCGGTCCAGAGGGCCTCGACCGGCGAGATGTTCTGGGTTCGCTGGTCGGGGCCGATCACGACGTAGTCGTAATCCCCCTCATTGATGGCGCGGCGCCACTGCTCGCACTCCCGCACCAAGCCCGGGTCCGGCCCCGGGGCGGCGCCCGGCTGCTGGGCCCTCTGGGAGGCTTCGCTGGCGATCGGGCGGAAGGTCCCGTTGTCGCCCTCCTCCGCGACGTACTGGACGTGGTTGGAGAGATCGTCGCCGTAGAAGACGTACTGCTTGAAGCCGGGCCGCCCGCCGACGACGGCGATGCGGACGTCCTCGGGCTCCGCCTCGTTGAACCAGGCGAGCGCCGCCTCGGCGCCGTCGGGGAAGTCCGCCGGCGCGGTGGCGGCCCGGTAGCGATCCTCGAGGTAAGCGTCGCTGCGGCTCCAGCCGATCCCGACCACGATCCCGAGGGACAGCGCGCCCGCGACCGCGATCGCCGGACGCGGCACCCCGCGCTGAGCCCCGAGCGCCAGCACGACCGGGACCAGGATCAGGAAGAAGGCGAGCGCGACGCCGCCGACCAGGAAGCGTCGGCGCCAGACGTCGTCGCCGAGATCCCAGACCGGGATCGCCGAGACGAGCAGCAGGGCGGCCAGGCCCCAGAGCAGCCAGCGCTGGGCGCGCTCGCGGCTGAGCTCGAGGTCGACCGCGAGCAGCATCGCCCCGAGGCCGAGCGCGGGCGAGGCGTAGCGGAGGTTGGTGTCGAACGCGGTCGGCTGTCCCTCCGGACCGGCGGCGGTGAGCGGGGTGAACAGATAGGCGATGCCGCTGAATAGGGCGACCCAGCCGAGCATCCGGACGACCGGGGTGCGGCCCCGGAAGATCGCCAGCAGGAAGCCGCCGACCACCGCCGCCAGCACCAGCGGCCAAAGCACCCCGAAGCTGTCATCGAGGCCGGGGACGAAGGAGTCCGAGATGACGTCGAGGTCCGGGGGCAGCAGGTAGTCGGCGACCGTGTGCGGCTCCCGGATGTCGATCTCGAGCTGGTTCGGTCCCGGCAGCGGGCCGGCGTCGAGCCAGGGAAGCGGGTTGCCGGCCTCGACCAGGTTCCGGGCGAACCAGAAGCCGCCGCTGAGCAGCGACCCGGCGACCCAGATCGCCGCCGCCCGGAGCCGGTAGCCCGCCGTCACCGCGATCACCCCGAGCGTCAGCAGCCCGTAGGGGGCGAGCAGGTTGAGCTTGGTGCCGAGCGCGAGCCCCGCGGCCAGGGCGGCCACGAACAGGGCGCCGTCCGCCCCACCCGCGATCGGTCGGGCCGCCCTGGTCGCGGCGCGCCGCTGCGCCTCGGCGTTGAGCAGGATCGCCGCCGCGGCGAGCAGGGCGAAGAGCCCCATCGTGTCGTTCTTGGCGTCGCCCGGCTGGTAGAGCAGCAGCATCTCCGCGTCCAGGACGAGGGCGACGCCGAGCAGGGCGGTGGCCCCCGCCCCGTAGGGGCGGCCGAAGCTCCAGGCGGCCAGCAGGCAGAGCGACATCCAGCCGATGTTGAGCAGCGGCGAGAGGAAGTCGTCGTCGAGGAAGAGGACCCCCGCCGAGTGCAGCAGCTCCGAGTTCTGGGGGTAGAACCAAACCGTCAGGCGCAGCACCTCGGTGAAGTGGAGGGCGCCGACCTGGCCCTCCTGGACGAAGCGGGCGGCGAAGGGGGCGTTGTGCCAGGTGGTGTTGGGCAGGTACATGCCGATCTCGAGGCCGGTCTGGGTCGGCATCGCCCAGTGGGCGGCGACCAGCAGCTCCGCCGCTACGGCGACCGCCATCGTCACCAGCGCCACCGGCGGGCTCGGCAGCGCCGGCCCCTCGCCGGGGCGGCCCGCCAGCAGCCCCACCCCGATCCCGGCGATCAGCGCCCCGGCGAGCACCCAGCCGGGGCGATAGAGACCGACCACCCCGATCAGCTCGAGCGTCACGACCAGCAGCGACAGCCCCAGCACCACCTCTGCGAGCCGTGCCGGGGCGCCGGCCCAGCCGGGGAGCAGCCGGCCGCGCAGGCGGACCGCCGCGAAGGCCATCGCGGCCGCAACCGCGACCAGCCCCAGCGATCCCCCCAGGTACTCGCCGAAGCTCATCCGTACCGCGCGTCGTCGCCGAGCTCGCGGCAGGTGCTCGGATCGAGCGGGCCGTCGATCCGGAAGACCCGGGCCGGGCCGGAGCGAACGATCGCCTCGGCGTTCCCGCCGGCCCCCAGCCAGCTGTTCTCGAGGGGCGGCTTCACCTCGGATCTCCCGATGATGGGAGTGGTGACGACGTAGTCGTACTCACCGGAGTTGACCGCGAGCCGGAAGTTGGCGCACTTCTTGATCGGCCGGAAGGTGCCGCGGCGCAGCCTCCCGCCGATGTACTGAACGTAGTTGGAGAGGTCGTTGCCGTAGAAGAAGTACTGGCCGAAGGCGGAGGCGCGCCCGACCACGCCGACCCGCGAGTCCTCGGTCTCACGCCCCCACTCCTGCAGCGGCGGCCAGTTCTCCGAGGCCCGGAACCCGCCGGTGAGCGGGGGAGCGATGTCGGCGACGTAATGCTGATCCAGGTACTGCTGCTCCTGCTCGCGCCCGAGGGCGACGGTGACCGCGAGTGCCGCGAGCCCGAAGGCGGCCACGGCGGCAAGTCTCACCCCCCGGCGGGCCGCCGCCACCATCAGCGCGGGCACCCCGACGATCAGCAGGGCCACCTCGATCGACTCATCGAGGTGGGCGGCCTGCCAGTTCGGTTGGGTCACCGTCCCCTGCAGGAAGAGGATCCCGAGGAAGCCCATCAGGATCCATTCGCGGCGGCTGTGGCGGACGGCCGGCACCAGCGGCAGCAGCACCATGCCGATGATCAGCACCGGGGCCACGTAGCGCAGGTTCGCGTCGAATCCGCTGGGGTCGTAGGCATCGCCGGAGGCGGTCAGCGGAGTGAAGACGTAGGCGATGCCCGCGACGATGCCGGTGACGGCGAGCACTCGCATCAGCGAGCTGCGACCCCAGAGGAGCGCCAGGATCAGCCCCACCACCGCGGCCGCCAGGATCAGCGGCCAGAGCGGCCCGAGGCGGTCGTCGAGCACCGGGAAGATCTTGTGGTCCCAGACCCGGGGGTCGTTGTAGTACTCGCTGAGGCTGTGGGGGTAGCGCGGGTAGAGGAAGATCTGCTGCGGCCCGGGGAGGTCGATCGGCCCCAGCTTCTCGATCTGCGGCAGCGGGTTGGCCGCGTGGAAGATGTTGCGCCCGTACCAGAAGCCCGCGGTGACGACCATCCCGCCGAGCCAGACGCCCAGCGCCCGCAGCCAGTTGCGGGGTCCGCCGAGGAAAGCGATCCCGATCGTGAGGGCGCCGAGCGCCGCGAGCAGGGTGACCTTGGTGCCCACCCCGAGGCCGGCCGCGAGGCCGCCGAGGAAGAGCGGGCCGACTCCGATCCCGGCCAGCGATTTCGGGTCGCCGGCGACCGGGACGTCCTCGATCACCCCCGGCCCAGGATGCTCGGGAAAGCGGACCTCCTTGTCCGCGGCCTCGGCTCCCCCGGCGATCGGCCGCTCCCGGCGACCCTGCTGCGC
>JBOGZI010000211.1:0-14641 GCA_050697275.1 Solirubrobacterales bacterium
AGCCGGGCCAGGGCGCCGGAGGTGCGCAGCACCCCCGCCGGCCTCGCCTCGAACGCGCGGCCCGGCGGGGCCTCGGGCTCCGCCGCCTCGCCGCGCAGCTGCTCCCGCTCCTCCATCAGACCCCGAAGATCAGCAGATGGAGACAGCCGGCGAAGAAGCCGAGCACCGCGCCATGCAGGAGCAGCAGCCACTCATCCTCGCGCATCGCCGAGCGCAGCAGCTCGGAGAAGTCGGCGTGGGGCAGCTCGCGCATCCGCTCCGCGATCAGGCTCCGCACCGCGGCGCTCTGGCGCCGGTTGAACTCCGGGTCGGTGAGCGGGGTCATCGTGTACTCGACCGCCTCGGTCGCGACGGACTCACGGATGGTGTCGTATTGGCTCGGCCCCAGCGCGACCCGCACCGCCAGCCGCGCCGGGCCGGCGGCGCGGTCGACGGCGGGTCGCATCGAGTCCTCGATCATCTGCCGGGTGCGGTCCGAGCGCGGCCCGCGCAGGAGCTCGTCGCCGATGTTGCGGAGGGTGACGATGTCGTCGGCGATGATCTCGCCGTAGACCTCGGAGACCTCGGGCTGGCGCCGGATGAAGAGTCCGTGCAGCTTGAAGGGCCCGAGCCGGTGTGGCTCGACCGGCTCGAAGATCATCCACAGCGCCACCCAGTTGGTGACGTAGCCGATGATCACCCCGCCGATCGGGAGCACCCACCAGAAGGGGAGGGCCTCGACCAGGAAGACGAGCGGCACCCCGAGCAGGGCGCCGAAGAAGAAGCCAAAGTTGATGATGAAGCGGAGCTCGCGGCGGCCCACCTCGAGGTAGATCCGGTTCGCCAGCTCCGGCGACTCCTCGATCCGCCGGATCACCATCAGCTTGATGTCGAGCAGCTGGTCGATGTGGTCGCCGATCTCGTCGGTCACCGTCCGCACGATCTCGGGCAGCTGCTGCTGGACGCGCGAGTGCACCGCCTCGCGCACCCGGCCCGGCACCGTGGGCCAGGTGTCCGGATACTCGCGCTCCATGATCCGGTCGACCACGTCGCGGATGTCCTGGCGCGCGGTGTCGAGGATGTGCTCGGCGATCGCCTCCGGCTCGAGCTGCCGGTAGAAGTCGGCCGGGCTGCCGAGCTTGGCGATCCCCTTGTCCACGGCGATCGAGCCCATCTTCGCCGCCCGCGAGGGGATGATCCCCTGCCAGCCGACCCCGCCCCTCATCACGCCGGGGATCTGCTGGATGCGGCGGGGAAGCAGGTGGGCGAGCCTGCCCAGCCCGGGGACCTGGAAGCCGGCGAAGCGCACCGGGTAGAAGAGCATCCAGACCCCGCTCCAGTTGGTCAGATACCCGATCGCCCCGGTGAAGAGGGGGATCGTGATCTGGCTGAGCAGGTGCGAGTCCATTCGCTCGAGGACGCTATCCGGCTTCGCCACCGGGTCGCGGCTGTAGCGGGCGCTCACCTAAGTCGCTTCGGCCTTCGGCCTACGCTCCTGAGTACAGCGGCCTGACAAGCCGCTTATGCGCCTGAGAGGAGTCGAACCTCCACGGCCCTCGCGGGCCACAAGGCCCTCAACCTTGCGCGTCTACCAGTTCCGCCACAGGCGCGGGGCAGACGATGATAGTCATCCGCCGGGGGCCGGCCGCCGAACCGGTGAGGCGATTAGTTCGGCGCAGAAAGGTGCTTGAAACCATCCGGGGGGCGCGCTACTCTGTCGAACATGTGTTCGCCCAAGAGGAATCCACCGGGGCACTTCGACCGGCTGAGCCGGGAGTAGCGATGGCCCTCGTCAAGGACCTGACCAACCGGCAGCGGGAGATCTTCGACTTCATCCGCCGCTACCTGGACCGGCACGGGTACCCGCCCACGGTCAGGGAGATCGGCAAGGCGGTCGGGCTGCACTCCTCCTCGACGGTCCACGCGCACCTCTCCAAGCTCGAGACCCTCGGCCTGCTGAAGCGCGATCCCTCCAAGCCGCGGGCGCTCGAGCTGCTGGTCGAGCGGGCGAAGCGCGCCGTTCGACCCTCGGGCCTGCCGCTGGTGGGCCAGGTCGCCGCGGGGGAGCCGATCCTCGCCGAGGAGAACATCGAGGAGTACCTGCAGGTGCCCGGCGTGATCGGCGGCGAGGCCGGCGACTACGTGCTGCGGGTTCGCGGCGACAGCATGAAGGACGCCGGCATCCTCGAGGGGGACTTCGTCGTGGTCAGGCCCGCCGAGCGGGCGCGCAACGGCGAGATCGTGGTCGCCCTGGTCGAGGACGAGGCGACCGTGAAGCGATTCTTCCGCGAGAAGAACCGGATCCGCCTGCAGCCCGAGAACAAGCGGATGAAGCCGCTGCTGACCCGCGATGCCCGTCTGCTCGGGCGCGTGGTCGGCGTCTTCAGGAGCGTGTCGTGAACGCCGTCGCCACTGCGGTCGCCGCCCCGGGCGCGCGCCCCTCGGTGACCCCATCATCCGACCGGCTGTTCGAGTCATCGGGGTCGACGCTCGAGGACAGGATCCTCGGCGCTTGGGAGGACCTCGGACTCGAAGGCCGGGCGGCGTGTCCCCGTGTGCCATGGGGAGCTGCGGCCCGCGGGTTGCGGAGACTGCGGCTCCGAGCTCACCTAGCCCTTCCCCTCAGCCACAGCCGCATCGCGCCTGCCGGCGGTGGGCGTGATCGCGGCTACCATGACCGTTGCGAGCTGGACAGTCGCGGAGGTGATGCCTTCGAGGAAAGTCCGGACACCACAGGGCATGGCGGTGGGTAACGCCCACCCGGGGAAACCCGCGGGAAAGTGCCGCAGAAAACATACGGCCGATGGCGCGGCCGCACGTGAGCCGCGCACAGGCAAAGGTGAAATGGTGCGGTAAGAGCGCACCGGCGTCGCGGTGACGTGGCGCGCACGGCAAACCCCGCCAGGTGCAAGGCCAAGCAGGACCTCCGACCCGGCCCGGCGAGGTCCAGGTGGGCCGCTCAGATAGATGGCTGTCCCCGACAGGATCCGGCTTACAGGCTCGCTAAGGAAGAGGCCCCGTCACCGGGGCCTCTTCTACGTCCGGGCATTCGAGCGGGCCACCCCCGCTTCCAGCTTCCGGGCGGCGCCGATCAGGCGGGCGCCGCGATCCGCTCGTCGCGAACGCTGAGGTCCACGAACCTGTCCCAGTTCTTCTCGATCTTCTTCGCCATCGCCTCCTCGTCCTTGCGGTTGCGACGCGCGACGTCCGCGGTCTGCTCGTCGCCGGCGCGCTCCGCGAGCCGCTCCAGCAGCTCGTAGGAGGCGATCTCGAAATGCTCGACCACGTAGCCGTCCCGGGCGTTCTTACCGGGCTTGTCCGCCCGGACCTGGTCGGTCAGGCCCTTGAAGAGGGCGCCGCCGATCGCCGCGACGTCTTTGGCGGCCGAGGGCTTCGAGCCCAGCGCGTTGAGCCGATCGGCCAGAAGCTGCTCGTGGCGTTCCGTCTCCTCGCGATGGTGCTCGAGCTCCTGCCGGGTCTCGACGTCCTCGGTGGTGGAGATCATCGAGTCGAGCATCCGCTTCGAGTTCTGCTCCATGGCATGGGCGCCCTGGAGATGTGACACCAACTTGTCCTGTAGCTGGCTCTCGGGCACTGTTCTCTTCCTCCTTCGGTTTCTCGCTCTGGCCCGAGTTACCCGAATCACAACCGCTCTAACTGGGCCTGCGGAAAACCGCGGTCTCGCAGACCTGGGGCCACCCGTCCTTGACCCCGGCGAAGCGGTGCTCTCGCCAGCCGGCGACCAGTTCGTAGGCCTCCGCGTAGCCGGGACGGTCGGAGTCGTCGAGCAGCAGCAGCCCCCCGGGGCGGACCTTGTCGCGAGCAGGACGGAGAACGTCGACCCGGGTCACCTGCGGCGATTCCAGGAAGTCGAGGATCACCAGGTCGAAGCCGGCGTCGGGCAGGGCCGCGACCGCCTCGACGAAGGCCTCGACCGGCATCAGCCTCAGGTCGACCTCGAGGCCCTCGCGCTCGAGCGTCTCGGCGGTCCGCCGCAGCCAGAGCTCGTTGTCCTCGAAGCTGACCACCCGCCCGGCTCGCCTGGCGAGCCAGGGGGTGGAGCGCCCCGCGCCCAGCTCGAGCACCGACCAGTCCCCCTTGATGCGCCGCCGCAGCCAGCCGATCGCGGCCGGCACGATCCAGGGTCGCTCAGGGGTCCGGCCGCTCCTCCCGCGCAGCCAGGCGGCCGGGAAGCGCAGCCATCCCGAGAGCGGCATCGGCCCCCGGGCGGTATGGAAGCGGCCGGCCCTGACGCCCGGCTCGTGCGGTCCCCTCAGGGGGACTTCGGAGGCCACTTGCCCGACTCGACCTTGCGCTTGAAGGCTCGCTGGCGACGGAGCGCGTCCCGCATCAGGAGCGGGGTGAGGCGCAGGGCCAGGGCGGGGTGGGAGTCGAAGAAGCGGGCGAACCGGCCCCGCCAGCCCGGGATGGACAGCACGGGCTTCGGCTTGTCGAGCAGCCGCTCGACGCGCTCGGCGACCTGGGCCGGCATCAGCATCACGCCGGAGAACGAGAGGGCGTCGTCGGGGTCGTCGAGCTTGTCGTCGACCATCGACGTCCAGACGCCGTCGGGGCAGACGCAGGAGATGGAGATCCCGCCGAGCCCGCTTCGCCGCAGGTCCGCGGCCGTGCCGAGGCTGAAGGCGATCGCAGCGTGCTTGCTCGCGGCGTAGCCGACGATGCCGGGGCCGACGACCAGGCCCGCCAGGGAGATCACGTTGATGATCCGGCCGCGGCCGGACTCGCGCATCCGCTCGATCGCGGCCAGCGTCCCGTTGTAGGTCCCGACCGCGTTTACCTCGAGCATGCGGCGATGGATCTCGATTCCCTGCTCGTGGGCGAGGCCGGTGATCAGGATGCCGGCATTGTTCACCCAGACGTCGAGCGAGCCGGCGCGCTCGACCACCTCGGCCGCGGCGCTGCGGCAGGCCTCCGAGTCGGTGACGTCGAGCCGCAGCGGCCAGGCCCGCTTCCCGAGCTCCGCCGCGGCCCGCTCGACCGCCTCGACCTCGACGTCGCTGACGGCGACCGCGTAGCCGCGCCCGACCAGACGGCGGGCTATCTCCAGCCCGAGTCCGCCACCTGCGCCTGTGACCAGGGCTCCCGGCATCGGCGGCAGCATACGGCCGTGTGCAGCACGCCGGACCCGGCTCCGCGATTCCCGGCCGACGCGGCTGGGCGGATCGTTTCGCGGCTTCAGGATGACGGTGGGGTTCCGAACTACTTACTAGTGGAAGGTCCCCCGGCTTCTGTGCTACGGTGCCGCGCGCACTTCCGCTGAATCTTCGTCACACGGAAAAGGACGGAGATCGGGGGACCCAGAGTTGGGGCGAATCGTGGCGACTGCCACGTAGCGCGATCTTTCAGCGCGAGCCCGTCAGCTAACCCCGTAAGCAACGAAAGAGGAAGGGTCTTGCAGACGAAGGGACTAAAGCTCGCTGTGGCAGGACTGGCCTGCGTGGCCGTGCTCGGCGTGAGCGCGTCCGCGGCGCAGGCGCAGTCGGGCGGAACCCCCGGCAGCACCTCGACGGCGCCGACCACGACGCCAGCTCCGGCAGCCGGAAGCTGGACGCTGATCCAGAAGGCGACCTGGTACGGACCCGGCTTCTGGGGCAAGCGCACCGCCTGCGGAACCAAGCTCTCGAAGAAGACACTCGGCGTCGCTCACCGGAAGCTCCCCTGCGGCACGCAGGTGACCTTCGACCACAACGGGGTCAGCGTGACGACGACCGTGATCGACCGCGGTCCGTTCCGCAAGGGCTACAAGTGGGATCTGACCAGGGCGACCGCCAAGGCGATCGATTTCCTGTCGGTCGGATCGGGCCCGCTTACGGCTACGGTGACGCCGGTCGTGTCGACCTACCGGGCGGGCGCGAAGAAAAAGCGATAGGCGGCGCCGCGGTCTGACGCAGGGCTAGGCCGCGGAGCGAAGCACCGCGGGGTCCGAGCTCTCCTGCGGCAGCGCGGCGGCCGAGGCGATCAGGCTCTGGAACTCGGCCAGGGCCAGCTCTGCGACGGCGTCGAGAATCTGCTCGTCACTCCAGCCGGCCTCGCGCGCCTCCTCCACGAGGTGATGCGGCGGGCGCTCACTGGGATCGAGCGTTTCGCGCAGCAGCGCCAGCAGGGCCGCCTCCTTCTCGTCAGCCGAGGTGAACTCGCGGGCGCGGGCCACCTCGTCGAGGCCGAGTCCGGCCGCCTTCGCGGTACGGGAGTAATTCGAGAGGTTGTAGGGGTCGTTGCGCCACTCGGCGACCGCGAGACCGATCCGCTCGCGGGTGGCGCGGGGGAGATTGTCCTCGGCGCGCAGCTCGGTGCGCATGCGCGTGTAGGCCCGCAGCGCCGCGGGCGACTCGGCGAGGACGCCGAGGAACTTGGAGACCGCGCCACCGGCGGTCTGGATGCTCTTGATCAGCGGCGCGCTTGCATCCGGAGCGGTGAGCTCGTCATGGATGTGGAAGCGGCTGATGTCTGTCTTGACGGTCATGCGGGTCCTTCTCGTGCCTCACTTTACTTTTAGCCGGTTACTTACTGGACGTAAGTCTATCGTCTTCCCGCTCGCCCTGCACCTAGGTACGTGCCCCGCCGGCCTGCGGATGCCCCCGGAACGGAGGTAACTTTCCGCCCTCGCTGCTTTGCGCCGACCGATCGGCGCGCCGAGGTGACGAGGCGTCAACCACGAGAGAGGAGGGCCCGTGCCCGAGAGCCCGAGCACCGACAAGGAGGTACTGGCCTTCTGCAGGGACAACGACGTGCGCTTCGTCCGCCTCTGGTTCACCGACCTGCTCGGCCAGCTGAAGAGCTTCTCGATCAACGCGGCCGAGCTGGAGGACGCCTTCGAGGGCGGGATGGGGTTCGACGGCTCCTCGATCAGCGGCTTCAACCCGATCGAGGAGTCGGACATGATCGCGATGCCGGACCCGGCCACCTTCAGGGTGATCCCCTGGCGCCCCGAGCACGAGAAGCGGGTGGCGAGGATGTTCTGCGACATCCAGGTGCCGGGCGGCGAACCCTACGAGGGCGACCCCCGCTGGATCATGCGCAGAGCGCTGGAGCGGGCCCGCGGGATGGGCTTCGACGACTACAACATCGGCCCTGAGCTCGAGTACTTCTACTTCCGCTCCGCGAAGCCGGAGGGCGGCACTCCCGAGGTCCTCGATGAGGGCGGCTACTTCGACCTGACCACGCTCGACGCAGGCTCGGACGTGCGCCGGGAGACGATCCTCGCGCTCGAGCAGCTCGGCATCCACGTCGAGTACGCCCACCACGAGGTCGGCCCCTCCCAGCACGAGGTGGACATGCGCTACAAGGACGCGCTCGCGATGTCCGACGACTGCATGACCTACCGGATCACGGTCAAGGAGTACGCGATGAAGTACGGCTGGCACGCCACCTTCATGCCGAAGCCGCTGCAGGGGGAGAACGGCTCCGGGATGCACGTCCACCAGTCGCTGTCGCGGGACGGCAAAAACGCCTTCTTCGACGCCGACGACCAGTACTACCTCTCGGACACGGCGAAGGCGTTCATCGCCGGCCAGCTCAAGCACGCCCGGGAGATCGCACCGCTGTTCGCGCAGTGGGTGAACTCCTACAAGCGCCTGGTCCCGGGTTTTGAGGCGCCCGTCTACCTGGCCTGGTCACGGCGCAACCGCTCGGCCCTGATCCGGGTGCCGCTCTACCACCCCGGCAAGGAGCAGGCGACCCGGGCCGAGCTGCGCTGCCCGGACCCGGCCTGCAACCCCTACCTCTGCTTCGCCGGGATGCTCCACGCCGGCCTCGAGGGGATCGAGCACGGTTACGAGCTGCCCGAGCCGATGGAGCAGAACCTCTACCACCTCACCCCGGAGGACCGGCACCGCCGGGGGATCGAGCAGCTCCCGGAGACGCTCGGCGAGGCGATCGAGATCGCCGCCGAGTCCGAGCTGGTGCTGCGCATCCTCGGCGAGCACGCCTTCAACCGCTTCATCGAGATCAAACGCTCGGAGTGGGAGGACTACCGGGTACGGGTCACCCCCTACGAGGTCGAGCAGTTCCTGCCGATCCTCTAGCGGTCACCAGGCCGCTCCATATCGGAGCGACGGTGCGAAGCCCGGAGCGATGTGCCTCAGAGGAGCTCTCGTAAAGCGTTTGGCTCGGTCACCGGCGCGCGGCAAGTGAAGTTCTCGCAGACGTAGGCGGCCGGGCGGCCCTCGACCGCGGGGCGGTCCCGCAGCAGCTCCGGCCGGTCGCTCCCCTCGGGACCGCCGGCGAGCACGATGTGGGGGCGGTAGGAGGAGCGCACCACCCCGGCGAGCTCGGAGAGCGGCGCGAGCGGCGCGGCGCCGTCCTCGGGGGCGATCAGCGCGACCTCCCGCACCCGGGAGAGGTGGAAGTCGAGGGCCTGCAGCAGATGCCCGAACGAGTCGGGGTGCCGGGCGGCGGCCTGGCCGAATAGCCGCAGCACGCCGACGGCGCGGTCCTCGTATGCGCGCTCGCCACTGAGCGCCGCCAGCCGCAGCAGCCCGAGCGCGGCCGAGGAGTTGCCCGCGGGGATCGGATGGTCGCCGAGGTCCTTGCGGCGGGCGATCAGCTCCTCGTGGTCGTGCGAGGTGGTGAAGAAGCCGCCCCGCTCGTCATCGCCGAAGCGCTCGATCATCGCGTCGGCGGTCTCCCGGGCGGCGTCGAACCAGCGCGCCTCGAGGGTCGCCTCGTAGAGCCGCAGCAGCCCCTCCAGCAGGAAGGCGTGGTCCTCGAGGTAGGCGTTCAGCTTGCCCTCGCCGTCCTTCCAGGTGCGGAGCAGCCGGCCGGAGTTGTCGCGCATCGACTCGAGCACGAAGCGCGCGCAGCCGGCAGCGGCGTCGAGGAAGTCCTCTCGCCCGAGCGCGGCGCCGGCATCGGCGAGTGCCGCGATCATCAGCGCGTTCCAGGAGCAGATCCGCTTGTCGTCCAGTCCGGGCCTGACCCGCCGCTCACGGTGCGCGAACAGCGCGGTGCGGGCGTCCGCCAGCTCCGGAGGGGGCTGCGCCGAGGCGCCCGCCGGGACGTGGAGCACGTTCTTGCCCTCGAAGTTGCCGGTCGGGCTCACGGCCCAGTAGCCGAGCACTCGCTCGATCGCCGGGGGCGCGATCCCGGCCTCGGTGAGCGCCTCCCGGATCTCCTCTTCCTCCCATACATAGAAGAGACCCTCCTCACCATCGGAGTCGGCGTCGAGCGCCGAGTAGAAGCCGCCCTCGGGCCCGCGCATCTCGCGCATCGCCCACTCGAGCGTCTCCGCGCATACCCGGGCCCAGCGCTCCTCGCGCATCACCTGCCAGCCGTGGAGGTAGGCGCGGGCGAGCAGCGCGTTGTCGTAGAGCATCTTCTCGAAGTGGGGGACGAGCCAGACCGCGTCCACCGAATAGCGCGCGAAGCCGCCGCCGAGCTGGTCGTAGATGCCCCCGTGCATCATCTTGTGAAGGGTGAGGCGAACGGCGTCCCGCTCGCCGCGGGCGAGCAGGAACTCCAGGGCGCTCGCCGGGGGGAACTTGGGGGCGCCGCCGAAGCCCCCGTTCTCCGGGTCGACCTGGGCGAGCAGCCCCTGCTCTGCCGCGTCGAGCATCTGCTCTGACAGGGGCTCCTGCGACTGCTCGACCGTGCCCACTGCCGCCAGCGACTCGCGGATCCGGTCCGAGGCCGCGCGCAGCTGCTCGCGCTGCTTGCGGTAGGCCTCGGCGGTCGCCTCCAGCACCTGGCGGAAGCTGGGCATCCCCTGGCGGGGCTCGGGCGGGAAGTAGGTGCCGCCGTAGAAGGGCACGCCCTCGGGGTCGAGGAAGGCGGTCAGCGGCCAGCCCCCGTGCCCGGTCATCGCCTGGACCGACTCCATGTAGATGTCGTCGACATCCGGGCGCTCCTCGCGATCGACCTTGATCGGGACGAAGTGCTCGTTCAGGTAGGCCGCGGTCTCGGGGTCCTCGAAGGACTCGCGCTCCATCACATGGCACCAGTGGCAGGCGGAGTAGCCGATCGAGAGCAGGATCGGCTTGTCCTCCTCGCGCGAGCGCGTCAGCGCCTCCGGCCCCCAGGGGTGCCAGTCCACCGGGTTGTCCTTGTGCTGGAGCAGATAGGGGCTGCTCTCTTCGGCGAGGCGATTGGCCATCGAGATGAGGCTACCCGGAGAGGCGCCTTTTCAGCAGGGCCCGCCGGGCTGGGAGCTGCCGGAACGCCGACGGACTTCACACAGCGAAAGTCGGAGATCCCTGGCGGACCGGCATCCAGTGGATAGGCTAGCGACGTGCCGAAGGACCTCACCTTGATCGTTGAGGACCGCCCCGGGACGCTCGCCGACCTGGGCGAGGCGACCGGCCGCGCCGGGATCAACATCGAGGGCCTCTGCGCGATGGCGGGCGACGGCAGGGGCTTCATCCACATCCTGGTCGAGGACGCCGCCGCAGCCCGCAAGGCCCTGGAGGACGCCGGCTTCGGCGTCGCCGACGAGCGCGATGCGGTGGTGGTCGACCTGAACGACAAGCCCGGGGCGATGGGCGAGGCCGTTCGGGACCTGGCCGAGGCCGGCGTCAGCATCGACGTCGCCTACACGATCTTCAGCGGCGTCCGCCTGGTGGTCGTCACCGACGACCTCGAGAAGGCCCGCGCCGCCCTCGCCTAGCCTCCGTCGGTCGGGTCAGACCGACCTCTCGGCTCCCTGCAGCGCTTCCCCCAGCTCCCCTCGGGAGGAGATGTCGAGCTTTTGGTAGGCGTGGGTGAGGTGGGTCTCGACCGTGCGTAGGCTGAGGAAGAGCTGCTGGGCGATCTCACGGTTTGTGTCGCCCCCGGTAGCGAGCTCGGCGATTCGCCGCTCGCTCGGGGTGAGGGATTCCGGCCCGGTCAGCTCCACTCGCTTCAGCCGAGCCCCGCTTGCCGCGAGCTCCTCCCGCGCCCGCCTCTCCAGCAGCCGAGCGCCGAGCTGGTGGGCCAGCTCGAGTCCTCGCCGCAGCTCGTCCCGAGCCTCTCGCCGCCGGTTCGCCCGCCGGAGGGCCGCCCCCAGCTCGACGCGCGAGCGGCAGAGGTCCAGCCTCGCCGCCGAGCCCTCGAGTGTCCCCACGGACTCGGCCAGCATCTCGAGCCCCCGGGATCCTCTCTCGACCAGGCCCGCGGCGCGCAGCGCGACCCCGATCTGGCGCGGCGCGCCGAAGCGCCGGGCGAGGTCGAGCGCCTCGCCGCTCAGCTCGGTCGCTATCGCCTGCTCTCCAATCCGGGAGGCGGCCAGTGCGGCGGAGGCGCGCCAGGGAAGGACGGTGGGGTTGTTCAGGTAGGCGATGGTGGCGGCGATCTCGGCGACCGCGGCGAGCTCCTCCCAGGCTTCGTCCGCGCGTCCACGCGCAAGCTCGAGCAGCCCACGGCCGGTCCGCCAGCATGCGAATTCGATCGGCGTGTCGCTCGCCGGCGTCGAATCGGTGAGGGTCCGCTCAGCCTGGTCGAGCTCGTCCAGCTCGATCAGCGATACGGCGTGCCAGTAGCCTGCCAGGGGGAGGCGCATGCTGGCGCCCCCACGCCAGGCCTCGACCGCAGCCGCCGCGTCCGCGGCCGCCTCGCTCAGCAGCCCCCGCCAGTAGCGAGGCTGCGCGCGCCCGAAGAGGACGTAGGCGGCCGTGAGGAAGTCCCCGTCGCGCCGGGCCCGCTCCAGCGCCGCCTCGATCTCCCGTTCGGCCTCCTCGAACGCGTCAGACCAGAAGAGGCAGCTGACGGCCATGCTGAAGGTCAGCGACACCCCCTGCTCCTCGACCATCGTCCCATTCCCGAGGGCCTCCGCGGCGAGGCGTCGAGCCTCCTCGTGAGATCCGATGGTGTACACCTCCGCCACTGCGAGCTCGGTCAGAGCATTGCGGGCCGCGGCGCTGCTCGGAGATCCGGCGGGGGCGATCGCGTCCTCCGCCTCGTGGGCATCGACCGTGCGAAGCAGGCCGGAGATCCCGTAGCGCGCCGCGCGGAGCTCGACGCGAACGGATTCTTCGGCGCCGCGCTGGCGCTCCCCCTGAGCGAAGGCCTCGGCCGCCTCGTCCAGACTGCCGGCGGCGTAGAGCGCGGTCCCGAGCCGCAGCAGGATCGTGGCCCGCTCGGTCGGGTCTCTCACCAGGTCGAGAGCCTCCGTCAGTCGCGCGGGCGCCTCCGGGCTGCCGGTCAGGCCCTCCACGTGGCTGAGCTCGACGAGCAGCGTCGCGCGCTGGTCGCTCGTGGCCCCTTCCGCGAGGGCGCGGCGAAGCAGATCGACGGCGAGCGCCGGGACGCCGCTGGAGAGCGCGGAGCTGGCGCCCTGGCGCAGGATCTCGATCGCATGTGGCGCGGCGCCGGGCTCCGCGGCCAGCAGATGGGCAGCGGCCTCCTCGGCGGGCGCCCCCGTGTCGCGCAGGAGCCCCGCTGCCCGTGCATGCATTCCGGCTCTTGCCGCCGGGCGCGTCTCTTCGTAGACGATCCCCCTGACGATCGGATGGACGAAACGCAGCGGGGTTCCCGGCGCCAGCACCTCGGCCGCGGCGAGTTGATCGGTCGCCTGCGCCGCGTCGTTGCGCGAGAGCTCCGCGAGCTCCGCGGCGAGCGCCAGCGTAGTCTCCTTGCCGAGCACCGAGACGCTGCGGGCGATCGTCTGCGCGGCGGGTGGAAGCGAGGCGAACCGGAGGAGGACCGCCCGAGCGATCGCCTCCGGGCGGGCATCGCGCAGACGCGGAACGCTCGCGGGGCTCGGCTCGACCCGCTCGCGGGAGAGCTGGACGAGCAGCTCGTGGAGCAGAAACGGGTTCCCGGCCGTGACCTCGTGAGCGGCCTCCGTGAAGCCCGGGTCCGGGTCGCGCCCCAGCAGCGCCGAGGCGACCGCGCCGGTGGCCCCCTCGCTGAGCGGCTCCGGCCGGACGACCCCTGCGTGGGCCGCGATCGACTCCAGGGGGCGCGGCGCCTCCCCGCGATCCTCGCTCCGGGCGGTCAGCACCAGGCACACCGGCAGGTCGCCGACCCGCTGCGCGAGGTAGGCCAGGAACCGGAGCGACGCCTCGTCCGTCCAGTGGGCGTCGTCGAGCAGCAGCGCCAGCGGGGCGCGCTCGGCGAGGTTTGCGCAGAGCCAGTAGAGGCCGTGGAGGGCTGAGGCCAGCGCCGCCTCGCCCTCGGCCACGTTCGCAGGCTCCGCGCCAGGCCCCGACCAGAGGATCGGACGGGAGAGCGCCGCCGCCCCCGACAGCACGGCCTCGCGCTCCCGGGGCACGATCTGGCGCAGGCCTCGCTCGAACAGCTCTCTGACCACGGCCCAGCCCAGCTCGCGCTCGAGCTGGCCTCCGCTTGCTCGCAGCACTGTGAAGCCGCGAGCGGTGGCGCGGTCGGCGACCGCCTCGAGGAGACGGCTCTTGCCGATGCCCGCGGGACCCTCGACGAGGGCGACCTGGCCAGCCCCGTGGGCGGCGGAGTCGAGCAACCGGTCGAGCTCTGCAAGCTCGCGCTCGCGCTCGAAGAGCGGGGCGCGCACACCATTCCCGATCAGCTGTTGCCTGGTTGCCCTTCCCATCCTGCCTCCCACCGGACGCGGGAAAGTTGCCGCGATCGTAACGCCGCCCGCTGAAGGCCGTGCCTAAGTTCGTGGTCCGACCACGATGCGCTCCGGCGGCCCAGGTCTCAGGGTCTGTCCGGATGACGCCGAGCAACCTCGATCCGGACGCGCCGTTCAAGCCCTGTCTCGGGATCGAGCGGGAGGCCTGGTTCAGCCCGACGGGCGAGGCCGAGGCGCTCTAGACGGTGAGCCGCCACCAACCATTCCGCCGGCCAGCTCGGCACCGTCAGCTCTTCGAGGCGGGTGAAGCGCGACATCGCGCCGCTCGGGGAGCTCGAGCCGCTGATGAAGCTCCGGCCGGTCAGCTTCCGCTACCGCTCCGGTCCTTCGGAGCTCCACTACGGGCTGATCGCCGAGCAAGTCGCCAAGGTGCTGCCCGAGCTGGCGGTCTACGGCGACGACGGTCTCCCGGAAACGGTCCAGTACCAGGAGCTGCCGGTGCTGCTGCTGGCCAAGGTCCAGAACCAGCAGCGCCAGATCGCGGCGCTCCGGACCGAGACCGATCGTCTCCACCGGCTCGAGCGGCAGGTCGGCTGGCTGATGCGGCACTCGGGGCGAGGAGAGGGGCGATGAGGTGGCGGCAGCCCAGGCGGTGATCACGGTGGCCCTCGACCTTCGCTCGGATGATCTTTCAGGTGTTGTCCGCCTCGATGGGGAAGGCGAGCGGCCGTTCCTCGGATGGCTGGGGCTGATCGCCGCGCTGCAGGGCGCCGCGGACGAGGCGAGGGGCGTCAACAGCCCCACCGACGCGGGCGACGGCACCTGGTCAGGAAGTTGGAAGCGACCAAGCAGAGACAACGATGAGAGGAGACACTGAGATGAAGCGAAGGTACGTATTGACGGGGCTCGGCCTCGTTGCGGCGGCGGCGCTGGTCTCGACCGCAATCGCCAGTTCCGGGGGGAAAGCCGCCGGCGACAAGGCCCCCACGGCGGAGACCTCGAAGAAGAAGAAGAAGAAGGTGAAGCGAGGTCCGCCTGGTCCGCCTGGTTCCCCCGGGCCGCAGGGGCTGCGGGGGCTGCAGGGCGTACAGGGTGCGCGGGGACCACAGGGGGTGCCAGGCACACCCGCCGCGACAAACGTGGTTACGCGGCGGAGCACGTTCTCCGTCGGGACCGACA
>JBOGZI010000212.1:0-12949 GCA_050697275.1 Solirubrobacterales bacterium
GCAAGAAGTCCTCGAAGCTGCTCGACCAGTTCGGCCGCAACCTGACCAAGCTCGCCGCCGAGGGCAAGCTCGACCCGGTGATCGGCCGCGAGATCGAGATCGAGCGGATCATGCAGATCCTCTCGCGGCGGACGAAGAACAACCCCGTCCTGCTCGGCGAGCCCGGCGTCGGCAAGACCGCCGTCGTCGAGGGCCTGGCCGCTCGGATCACCAAGGGCGAGGTCCCCGAGCTGCTCAAGAACAAGCAGATCTACACGCTCGACCTCGCCGCCCTGGTCGCGGGCTCGAAGTACCGCGGCGAGTTCGAGGAGCGCCTCAAGAAGGTGATGAAGGAGATCACCCAGCGCGGCGACATCATCCTCTTCATCGACGAGCTCCACAACCTGGTCGGCGCCGGCGCCGCGGAGGGCGCGATCGACGCGGCCTCCATCCTGAAGCCGGCTCTCGCCCGCGGCGAGCTGCAGACGATCGGCGCGACCACGCTCGACGAGTACCGCAAGTACCTGGAGCGGGACTCGGCGCTGGAGCGGCGCTTCCAGCAGATCAAGGTCGAGCAGCCCTCGATCGAGGAGACGGTCGCCATCCTCGAGGGCCTGCGCGAGCGCTACGAGCAGCACCACCGGGTGAAGATCACCGACGAGGCGCTCGAGAACGCCGCCGAGCTCGCCGACCGCTACATCTCAGACCGCTTCCTGCCGGACAAGGCGATCGACCTCGTCGACGAGGCCGCCTCGAGGATGCGGATCAAGTCGATGACCCAGCCGCCCGTCTACCGCGACCTCGAGGAGGAGATCGAGACCACGCGGCGGGAGAAGGAGGCGGCGATCGACGCCCAGGAGTTCGAGAAGGCCGCCAACCTGCGTGACCAGGAGCGGCGCCTCACCAACAAGAAGAAGGAGCTCGAGCACGAGTGGAGCTCGGGCGACGGCGCCGAGCGCCCCGAGGTCGGCGAGGAGGAGATCGCCGACATCGTCGCGATGTGGACCGGCATCCCCGTCTTCAAGCTGACCGAGGCCGAGTCGAAGAAGCTCGTCCGCATGGAGGACGAGCTGCACAAGCGCGTGATCGGACAGGACATGGCGATCACCGCCGTCTCCAAGGCGATCCGCCGCTCGCGCGCGGGGATCAAGGACCCGAAGCGCCCGGCCGGCTCGTTCATCTTCCTCGGCCCCTCGGGGGTCGGCAAGACCGAGCTCGCCCGCACGCTCGCCGAGTTCCTGTTCGGAGACGAGGAGGCGATGGTCCGGATCGACATGTCCGAGTACATGGAGAAGCACGCTGTCTCGCGCCTGGTCGGCTCGCCCCCGGGCTACATCGGCTACGACGAGGGTGGCCAGCTGACCGAGGCCGTGCGGCGCAAGCCGTACTCGGTGCTGCTGCTCGACGAGATCGAGAAGGCCCACCCCGACGTCTTCACCATCCTGCTGCAGATCCTCGAGGACGGCAGGCTGACCGACGCCCAGGGGCGGACGGTGGACTTCCGCAACTCGATCGTGATCATGACCTCGAACATCGGGGCTGCCGACATCGCCCGCAACACCCCGCTCGGCTTCACGGTCACGGACGAGACCGGCGTCACCTACGAGGACATGAAGTCGAAGATCATGGGCGAGCTGAAGAAGGTCTTCCGGCCCGAGTTCCTGAACCGGATCGACGAGGTGATCGTCTTCCACAAGCTGACCAAGGAAGAGATCATGGACATCGTCGACCTGATGGTCAGCAGGGTCCGGACCAAGGTCGCCGAGCACGAGCTCCAGCTCGAGCTCTCCGACGACGCCAAGGAGCTGCTGGTCGACAAGGGCTGGGATCCCGCGATGGGCGCCCGGCCGCTGCGCCGCGCGATCCAGCGCTACGTCGAGGACCCGCTCGCCGACGAGGTGCTGAAGGCGGGCGAGATGGCCCCCGGCTCGACGGTGATGGTGGACCGCGACCAGAAGGGCGACGAGGAAGAGCATCCGCTGAAGCTGAAGATCGTCAAGCCGCGCAAGAAGCCGACTCCGAAGAAGAAGGAGCCGGTCGGCGTCGGCGCCAAGAAGGGCGACGACGACTCCGGCGACGAGGGCGACGACTCAGGCGATCGCGAGGGCGACTCCAGGGACTGAGTAGTCCCGCCGAGGTGCCTAGCCCTCGGCGCTCCCTACCTCGGGCTCGGCCGCTCGAAGTCGTTCCACTGGATCACGACCCCGTCGGTCAACGAGTCCCAGTTCGGCGTCTGCAGCGTCCGCAGGGGGCCGGCGCCCCGGGAGAGAAGCTGGAACGAGGTCGTGCCGCTGGGCGGAGAGCTGGCCGGGATGAACACGTCCGCTCCCTGCAGGAACGGCAGAGCGTTGAAGACGGGATCGGGAGAGCTCAGGTCGGTTTGCCCGTCGCGGTTGCGGTCGAAGGCGAAGAATGCGTTGACCTGCTTGCTGATCGGGCAGAGGCCGGGCGTGCAGACGTTGAGGCCGTTGATCAGGAGCTGATCGCTCTCCGCGCCTTGGTCGCCCCAGAGCTCCTTGTACCTGATGTTGACGGAGCTCATGCTTCCCGGCCGCAGGCCCGCGTAGGTCTGCACGACATCCGACTCGAGCAGGCGAAGGGTGTAGTCGCTGCGCACGAACGGCTCGAAGTAGTAGTGAATGGTCGGGATCCCGGTGCGCAGGATCGCGAACTCGTAGCGCTCGCCCGCCTCCGCGGTGACCGGTCCCCAGGCGCCGCCGCCCTGCGAGCCGTCGGTAATTGGAATCGAGGCGAGCGGCGCGGCCGTCGTCCGGCGTCCGCTGTCATCGACATCCCAGATCTGCACCGTCGCCCCGAACAACCCCCGGTTCTCGGGGAAGAAGAGGGCCTTCCCGGCGATCTCGATCGCCCCTCTCTGCGGGTCGATGTCGCGGGCGGGCCGCCTGTCCGTGAGGAACCTGTAGTACTCGACGAAGGACTCGGCCGAGGTCATCACCTGGACGTGGGTCTGGTTCGGGATGGTGACGTTCTCTGCCCCCTCCATGCTCCGGCCGGGCGTTCCCCTGCCGGCCCAGACGGCGAGGGTCGGCACCCCGGGGTTCTCGCTCTGACCGTCGACGTTGATGTAGTGGGCCACGTTCGCCCGGCGCTCGGCGGCCTGCGGGCCGCTGGTGAGGTAGCCGTGCATCACCGAGGTGCCCAGCGAATGCCCGATCACGTCGACCTGGGCGCGGCCCGTGCGCTGCTGCAGCGCGGCGATCGCCGCGTCGATCTGCTGGTTCACCTCGCTCTTGTCGGCGACTGCGCGGGTCGAGTTGTAGTCGACCTCGTCGAACCAAGGGGCGGGGTAGCGGTTGCTCATGAAGCGCATCTTCTGCGACTGAAACTGTGCGCCCGAGCCCTCGATGCCGTGGACGAAGAGGATCGGATTCTGCTTGAACGAGCCGGGTGGCTTGCCCGCCGCGCCGGGGATCGCGAGGAGGAGGGAGAACGCCGCCACGATTGAGGCGATCAAGCCGAACCTCGCCGCTCTGCTCAGGCCACCCATGGATCGCTCCTCCTCCGAGAGCCGCCACTCGCGCGCCCTACCCAGTATCGGGTAGGACGGCTGCCAATCTAACACAGGAAGCCGAGTGTCACGATTGAGTGCTTGGAGGTCATGTAGCTAGCGTTCACCGGGCATGGGCGAGCCCGGAAGAGCGGCAATCGGCAGCTGGAGCGGCGGTCGCTTCCTGCGCTTCGGTGAGGCGATCGAGCCCGACCGGCTCGAGGCACTGCTGCGACCGGACGGGGGAATCGACACGGTGCTCACCGCGGATGCCTACGGGCAGGGCGAGGCCGACAGCCTGCTCGGCCGTGCCCTCGCAGGTCTCCCCCGGGACGACTACACGCTGGTGGGTGCCGTCGGCCACGACTTCTACGAGGGCGAGCGCGACGGCCCGCGCGGCTTCCCGCGGTTCACCGATCGTCGCCTGCGCGGCCCCGACGGCTATGCCGGCTACCTGCGAATGGCGGCAGAGCGCAGCCTGGAGCGGCTCGGGCAGGAGCGCTTCGATCTGCTGCTGCTGCACAACCCGGACCGCACCGGGTACGAGAGCGAGGCGGTCTGGGACGCGATGGCCGGGCTCCGGGAGGCCCGCCTCGCGGACTCGATCGGGGTCGCGCCGGGCCCGGCGAACGGCTTCACGCTCGACCTGATCCGCTGCCTCGAGCGCTTCGGCGAGCGGATCGACTGGGCGATGATCATCCTCAACCCGTTCGAGCCCTGGCCGGGGGAGCTCTGCCTCGATGCCGCCGCCCGCAGCGGCGTCAGCGTGATCACCCGCGTCGTGGACTACGGCGGGCTCTTCTGGGACGACGTCACGCCCGACACCGAGCTGCCGGACGGCGACCACCGGGCCTTCCGGCCCGAGGGCTGGATCGCCGAGGGGCGCACCAGGCTGGACCGCCTCCGCCCGATCGCCGAGCGCGCGAGCCTGACTCCGATGCAGCTCGCCGGTGAGTGGAACCTCGCCCATGAGGCGGTCGAGTGCGTGGTGCCCACCCTGATCCAGGAGAGCGGGGAGGGGGCGCGCCCGATCGAGGCGAAGCGGGCCGAGCTGGCGGCGCTTCCCTCCGAGCAGCGCCTGAGCGCGGAGGAGGTCGCCGAGATCCGAGGGATCGGCGACAACTCCGGCTGCATGGCGCTAAAGGGGGCGAGCCCGGATCACCCCGGCGAGGAGCGCCCGGACCGCTGGGGGCTGACCCCGGAGCTGGTCGAGGCCGGCCGCCGCTGGGGGATCGACCCCGACCGCGACCTGCGCCACCGGGTCGCGCCCGCCGCCCGCTGAGGCGGCGGCGTTTGCCACGGTGCGCTGGGCGGTAACCTCGATGGCGAGGCATGTCCGGATGACGCCAGGGATCGGCTGATGACAGCAGTCATAGACGTGATTCGCAGAGTGCTGGTCGGCACCGGCTCCACCGCCTTCACCCTGGTCGGAGCCGTCCTGATCGGCTTCGGCGTGCCGCTCTTCTGGATCTGGGTCGCCTCCCAGTTCTACGACAAGCCCGGCGCGGTGAACGGATCGGTTGCGATCTTCATCGGCACCGGGATCCTGGTCAGCTACTGGGCGATCCTGCTGATCGCCTCCTGGGTCCGTGGCCGGCTGCTCGTGCGCGGCGAGGAGCCCGGGCGGCGGCGCTCCTCCTGGAACCGCAGCATGCGGGACACGCCCTACCGGCCCGGAGAGAACCGCAGCGATCCGATCGAGCGGCTCTTCGTCGCCACCGCGATCATCTCGATCATCGGCTTCGCGGTCTGGTTCGCCTTCTTCGCCGGCGCGCCGTTCCCGACCAGCCCGGGCAACTAGGGCCTCCCCTCCCAGGAAGGCCCATGGACCCCGCCCGCGGGCGGGCGGGTTGAGCTCGCAACGTCTCTTTGAATACAGACCCGTATTCAGATACGATGCTGTATATGAGTAGGGCGAAGCCCACCGCCCGAGGCGCCAAGCGCGCCGCAGGCAACGCGGCTCGCGGCACCGGCCATACGGTGGTGACCGTTGCGCTGATCCCCGTGATCGCGCTCGGGATTCCTCTCTTCTGGGTCTGGGTGGCCTCGCAGCTCGCGGGAACCGACCGGGAACTGACCCCCTCGCTGGCGATCTTCATCGCCACGGGCATCCTGGTCAGCTACTGGGTGGCCGCCCTTGTGGGCATGTATTTGCGGGGCCGTTGGGTCGGGGCGGAGGAGGATCGGACCAAGCTGAGGCGGATGTCGTGGAACCGCAGCTTCCGCGACGAGCCGTCCCGCGCCGGCGATCACCGGACCGACCCCGTCGAGCGCCTGTTCGTGATCACGGCGATGGTCGGGGTCATCGCCTTCCAGATCTGGTTCTTCTTCTTCGCCGGATCACCGCTCCCGAACCAGCCGTTGTTCTGATCGCGGCAGCGAGGCCTCTGGGTGCCTGAGACGACCGCAACCGAGCCGAGCCGGCCGCGGAGGCTGACCCGAAAGGAGAAGCAGGCGGAGACCAGACGCCATCTCTTCGACGCCGCCGAGCGGGTCTTCCTCCGGCGCGGCCTGAATGGCTCGAGCGTCGAGGAGATCTCGGCGGAGGCCGGGTTCACACGCGGCGCCTTCTACTCCAACTTCGGGAGCAAGGAGCAGCTCTTCATCGAGCTGCTCCACGACCGGATCTTCAACGTCTACCGCGAGCTGGGCGAGGAAGCCCCGGCTCACGGCAACCCGCGCCAGCAGCTGCGGTGGGGTGCCGAGCGGCTCGCCAGGATGCAGGACCAGGAGGGCGGGCGCTGGCTGTTCCGGCTCTGGCTCGAGTGCCTCACGCAGGCCGCCCGGGATCAGAAGTTCCGCGAGCTGGCGGCCACCTTCTGGAGTGGCAACCGAGCCCTGCTTGCCGGCAACATCGAGCGGGAGTACGAGCGGGCCGGATCGAAGCCACCGGTTCCCGCCGAGGATCTCGCCACCGCGATGACCGCGCTCGACATCGGTCTCGCGGTGCAGCACCTCGTCGATCCGGATGCGGTGCCCCTGGACCTGTACGTGCCGCTGTACGAGCTGCTGTTCGGGTCGCTGCTCGAAGCCGAGCCCGGGTCAAGCGACTCGACCTGAAACTCGCCGCCGGCGGCGCTAGCGGCGCGGGCGCCGGCCGTGCAGGCAGCCGCGCTTGCGCAGCCTCTGACGGATCCTCAGCTTCGCCGCGGGACGCTTCGCCTTGCGCAGCTTCTTCCGCAGCTTCCCGCAGCGCGGGCGGGCGCGGAAGACCGGCCGCGGCCCGCCGCTGGGCCCGGGTGCGCTCTGGGGCTGCGGGCAGCCATCACCGGCGACAGGCCCCGAGACTGTGGGGCAGGAGTCGGAGCTGTCGATCACCCCGTCGCCGTCGGTGTCGGTCGTGGATGGCCCCGGGCCGTCCGGGGTGTTGGCGGCCGCGACGAAGTCGTAGGCGGGATCGCTGGGAGTGGCCGGGCAGCCGGCGCGCATGTCTTCGGAGGTCGCCCGGCCGCCGCCCGCCAGGGCGAAATCGTGGCGGGAGCGGAAGTAGAAGGAATACATGTTGCCGTCGTCGTTCTGGTCGACCTCCCGGGTCAGCTGGTCCTCGCACCAGCGGTCGGTGAGCAGCCGCGCATCGGCCCCCGGGTCTCCCTTCACGTACTTGTCGAACCAGCCCAGCGAGTACCAGGCGACCAGGTCTTGGCCGCGCCGCGAGCCGGTGCCCAGCACCGGGATCGTGTTGCCGGGGATCAGGGAGGACTCGTAGTGGGTGCCACCCCGGATGTTGACCTGCATCGAGTCGACTCCGGCGTCGCGGTAGGCCTGGAACGCGTTGTTCTTGCCCTGCGGGTCGGGGTCGGCCGTGTACGGGGTTGGGATCAGGCCGTAGTCGTTGGAGAGGCCGATGGCCGGCTTGGTGATCGGCGGCGCCTCGCGTGAGCCCGGGGCGGAGGGGCACTCCTGGCCGCCGAAGTTGCCCTGGCCGGGCGCCGAGAGGTTGTCGTAGGCGACGATCGCGTCCACGCGCGGGTCCCTCTGGCCGACGAAGGAGACCGCGCTCGCCCCGAGCGAGTGACCGGCGATCCCGATCCGGCCCGGGTCGACCAGGGAGTGCATCGGGTTGAAGGCCGCGTTGAGTCCTGAAGTCACACGCCGGTCGTGCTTCGGCGAGTGATCGGTGCCGACGCCGTCGTTGGCGTTGCCGCAGCTGGGCCGCGGGTCATAGGGGCTGGCTGGGGTCGAGAGGAGGAAGTCGAGGGCGTCCTCGGTGCCGTCGAAGAAGGGCTGACCCCGCTGCGAAGGGACCCCCTCCTGCTCGTCGGGGTCCTCCCCGAAGGTGTCCGAGCGGGCCTGGCCCTGGACGTCGTAGGTGAGGACGATGTAGCCGGCCTTGGCGAAGACGGCGGCGAGGCCCCAGTAGAGCGTCTCGGGCGCCTGCACCGAGCCGGTGGTGATCACGATCGCCGGGCGCTGCGCCGGGCCCGCCAGGGTGCCCCAGACCGCTCCCGAGATGGTCGCGCCGCTGCGGCCGGTGAACAGGACCGGGGTCATCACCCCGTAGCCGCTCTCCTCCCAGTCGTAGAAGCGGACGTCCCCCGCGCACTCGTTCTTGCGGTTCGAGCAGATGTTGAACGGGCCGCGCTCCGGGTCGTTGAGCAGGATCTGCTCGAGCACCCCGACGTCCTCGATGTTCTGCCGCTGCAGTCGGAGCTGGAACTCGGGGGTGCCGGTGACGTAGATGTTGCGCTCGCTGACCTTGGCGAAGTTCTTCGCCTCGAGCACCGGGTCGAAGGCGCTCGCCACGGCCGGAGAGAGCAGCCCGAGCAGCCCGGCGATCAGCGCCGCCGCGCCCGCCCGCCGCCTGGCCCGCCCCGTTGGCCGAGTGCTGGACATACCCCGGCGAAAAAGCTAACCGAACCGTCCGAATCACGTTGCAGTTCACGCGGGTGTCGTCGGGGCCGCTCCATACGATCGTCGGGTGGCGAAGGCGAAGCGCTCATACCGCTGCGGCGACTGCGGCCAGGAGGCGCTCACCTGGACCGGGCGCTGCTCGGGTTGCGGCGCCTGGAACACGCTCGAGGAGGTGGCGGCGCCGGCGGGCCCGCGACGGGCGGCGTCATCCGGAGGCGGCGCCGCCCCGAGGCCCGTGGCGCTCGCCCAGGTCGAGTCGGAGCGCACCGAACGGCTCGCCACCGGGATCCCCGAGCTCGACCGGGTGCTCGGCGGCGGCATGGTGCCCGGCTCACTGGTGCTGCTCGGCGGCTCGCCCGGGATCGGCAAGAGCACCCTGGCCGGGATGGCCCTCGCCAACCTGGCGGGCGCCGGCAGCAAGACCCTGTACGTCTCGGGCGAGGAGTCGGCCGCCCAGGTGAAAAGGCGGGCCGAGCGGCTCGGCGAAGCGGCGCTGAGCGTGCCGATGCTGGCTGAGCCCTCGCTCGAGTCGGTCTTGGCGGCGGTCGAGTCGGAGCGCCCCGCGGCCTGCGTGATCGACTCCGTCCAGACGCTCGGCGTCGGACCATCATCAGACGGGTCGCGCTCACGCGCGCCCTCGCATATCGGCAGCGTCGCCGCGGTGCGCGAGGCGACTTCGGCGTTGCTGGAGGCGGCGAAGCGGCTGGACGTGACCATGATCCTGATCGGCCACGTCACCAAGGAGGGCTCGCTGGCCGGGCCGCGCGCCCTCGAGCACCTGGTCGACTGCGTGCTGCACTTCGAGGGGGAGCGGGAGCGCACGTTCCGGACCCTGCGGGCGCTCAAGAACCGCTTCGGGGCGACCAGCGAGGTCGGGGTCTTCGAGATGCGCGAGGGAGGCCTGGTCGAGGTGGCGGACCCCTCGGCCCGCTTCGTCGGCGAGGCAAGGTCGGAGCCCGGCTCGGTCGTGCTCTGCTCGATGGAGGGGACCAGGCCGATGCTGGTCGAGGTCCAGGCCCTGGTCGCTCCGACCGAGGTCGTCCCTCCGCGGCGGACGGGTACCGGGGTTGATCGCAACCGCCTGGCTCTGGTGCTCGCGGTGCTCGCTCGCCACGCCGGCGTCTCCACCTCCTCGGCCGACGTCTTCGTGAACGTCGCCGGCGGCGTCAGGGTCGAGGAGCCCGGCGCTGACCTGGCGATCGCGCTGGCGGTCGCCTCGGCCCAGGCCGGGCGCTCGCTGACGGACGGCGAGACGCCGCTGGCCTGCTTCGGCGAGCTCGGGCTGACCGGCGAGATCCGCTACGTCGCCCACGCCGACCGGCGTCTCTCCGAGGCCCGCAAGTTCGGGCTCAGCCGCGTCCTCGGCCCCCCGGGCGACGAGCCGCTCGACGGCCTGCAGGAGGTAGGGACCCTCGCCGACGCCGTCCAGAGGGCCGGTGCTCGGGGACGTCTCCGGAAGGCTGCCTGAGCCGTTGTCGCGCGGGTGGCGCGGCGGGAACAAAGGTCGGCTTCGGGAAGCTGCGTGACGATGGTCGGGCGGGTGGCGGCGAGCACCCGACGCCGCGCTCTTGCGCGGGGTCGGGTGCGGAGCCGACAGGACCCGCCCGCCACTAGCGTGACTTGACAAGCGCCTTTCCGATCTGTCCACACGGATTTCCCCGCAAATCAGATCGGATTTCTTTCTGCAACCATCACTCGCCATGGAGTCCCCGCTCTCCGGTGACGCCCTTCAGGAGTTGGAGGCGCGGCAGGACCCGAGGCTTCTCAGGGCTCTCGACATCGTCGCTCCGGGGACGGCGCTGCGGGAGGGGATCGAGAACATCGTCCACTCGCGGACCGGTGGGCTGATCGTGATCGGCGATCCTGATGAGGTCTCCTTCCTCTTCTCCGGCGGGATCAACCTCGACATCGACTACACCCCGGCGCTGCTCTACCAGGTGGCGAAGATGGACGGCGCGATCGTGCTCAACGCGCAGGCGACCAAGATCGTCTGCGCCAACGTCCAGCTGATGCCCGATCCGACGATCCTCTCCTCTGAGACGGGGACCCGTCACCGCACCGCCGAGCGTGTCTCGAAGCAGACCGACGCGCTGGTGGTGGCGATCTCAGAGCGGCGCGACGTCGTCTCGCTCTACCTGGGCGGGATGAAGTACATCCTCCAAGACATCCCGGCGGTGCTCGCCAAGGCGAACCAGGGCCTCGCCACCCTCGACAAGTACCGCGCCCGGCTCGACTCGGTCTCCACGCGGCTGACCCGGCTCGAGTTCGAGGGCGGCTCGGTCCTCTACGACGTCCTCTCCGTGCTGCAGCGCGCCGAGCTCGTGACCCGGATGGCGGTCGAGGTGGAGCGCTACATCGTCGAGCTCGGCACCGAGGGCCGCCTGATCGAGATGCAGCTCGAGGAGACGATGGTCGGGGTGGCCGCGGACAAGGCGGCGCTGATCCGCGACTACTCGGTGGAGGACACAGAGGAGAACCTGTCGACCACGATGGCGGCGATCGCGAGGATGCCGCACCAGGACCTGCTCGACTTCGGCCGGCTCGCCGAGCTGCTCGGCTACGACCGCAAGGTCTCCACGCTCGACTTCCCCGTGTCCCCCCGCGGCTACCGCGTCCTGGGGCGCATCCCCCGCCTGCCCAAGCTCGTCGTGCAGCGGATCATCAAGGAGTTCGGCGGACTGGAGGAGGTACTGGCCGCCAACGACGAGGACCTGGAGGCGGTCGAGGGGGTCGGGGCGACCCGGGCCAAGGACATCCGCGAGGGCGTCCGCCGGCTTCAGGAGGTCGACCCGGTCGACGGTTACTTGCAGAGCTGACGGGCCGCCACGCGGCCCGTCCTTACGAAAGGAGACACCAATTCCGGAGCTGACAGAGGAGGTAGTGGACGAGGCGACAATCGCCGACCTCGAGCTAGAGGCGCCCGTCTGCAATTTCGAGGTCGGTGACAACGTCGTCTACCCCCATCACGGGGCGGGCGTCGTGCTGAAAAGGGAGACGAAGGATCTGCTGGGAGAGAAGCGCGACTACCTGACGATCAACATCCTCCACAACAACATGACCGTGATGGTGCCGTGCGAGAACGCCCACCGCGCCGGTCTGCGTCGGGTGATCGACGAGGAGCAGGTCAAGAAGGTGATCGGGGTCCTCACCGACGAGGTCTCCGAGATGCCGAAGAACTGGAACCGTCGCTTCAAGCACAATCGCGAGAAGATCAAGACGGGAGACGTGTTCGAGCTCGCCGAGGTGGTTCGCAACCTCGCCATCCGGGAGTGGGAGAAGGGGCTCTCGACCGGCGAGAAGCAGATGTACACGCGGGCCAAGAAGATCCTCGCGTCCGAGTTCATGTACGCGCTCGACAAGGACGAGGACGGCGCCGAGGCCTATCTGGACGAGCTGCTGGAGGAGCGCTTCGGCACCGCAAAAGCGACCGCCTAGCAGTTCGGTCTCGGCCGTAGTGGCGGCCGCCGGCTCTGGGGAGAGGCTCGGAGCCGGCGGTCCCAAGGCCTTCGTGGAGCTCGGCGGCAAGCCGATGCTCGCCTGGTCGCTCGAGGCCCTCCAGGCCG
This sequence comes from Solirubrobacterales bacterium, assembly GCA_050697275.1. GTDB lineage: Bacteria > Actinomycetota > Thermoleophilia > Solirubrobacterales > 70-9 > JBOGZI01. Next base: position 11,902 of record JBOGZI010000212.1, read on the forward strand.
CGGACAGCGTCGGCGAGGTGGTCGTCGCCGGGCCCCCGGGAGAGGAGTCGCGCGTCTCCGAGCTCGGGGTCGTGGCGGTCGCGGGCGGCGAGCACCGCTCGCAGTCGGTCGCCAACGCCCTCGGCCTCGCCTCCGGGGAGATCGTGGTCGTCCACGACGCGGCGCGGCCGCTGGTGACGCCTGGCCTGATCGACGCCGTGGTCGAGGAGCTGGCGGCGGAGGAGGGCGCCGCCGGGGTGATCGCCGCGGCGCCGATCTCGGACACCGTCAAGCGGGCGGACCCCGACGGCCGGGTCGAGGAGACCCTCGACCGCACCGGGCTGTGGGCGGTGCAGACCCCACAGGCCTTCCGCGCCGATGCGCTGCGCGAGGCACTCTCCGACGATGAGTCGATCGCGGGCGCGACCGATGACGCGATGCTGGTCGAAGCGAAAGGCGGGAGGGTGCTGATCCACTCCTCGCCGCCCGAGAACCTCAAGGTGACGACCCCCTTCGACCTCCGCGCCGCCGAGCTGCTCCTGCGCGAGCGGCCTTGATCTGAGCGATTACCGGCTTAGCCGGCCATCTGAGCTAAGCGGCCGTCTTTGACTACTTCTGCAGCCCGGCGGCTTCGAGGGCTTGCTCGGAGTCGAAGTACCCCCGCACCCTTCGCGCCAAGCCTCCGTCGAACTCGAACACGTAGGCAATCGGCTGCTCCAGATCGATCCCGCTCGCTGCGCCGCGCGTTCGAACCTTCCCGAGGGCGACCACCGTGTCGCCGAGGTCGCGGGTATCCGAGATGTCGACCTTCAGATCCCACACAGAGTGAAACTCGTCCCAGAACCGCCGCAGCCCTGCCTTTCCTCGGTAAACCGTTTCCGAACCTCCAACTCGCCGGGCAATCTCGGAGGACCACTCGACCTCAGGATGGGCGGACTCCATCCAAGCATCAAGGTCACCGCGATTCCAGCCGTCCAAGCTCCTGCGCACGCGCTCGACGTTCTCCTGCGACATCGCCCACGCAGTATGGCGGCCTCCCGGGCCCGTGGCCGCCGGCTCGACGAGCCGG
>JBOGZI010000213.1:0-5204 GCA_050697275.1 Solirubrobacterales bacterium
TCGTCGGGGAGCGGGGGCGGCTCCTTCCCGCCGAGCAGCGCCGGCAGCGCGGCGAGCGCGGCCAGCACCGCGGCGGCGACCGCCATCGCCCTGCCCGCCGTCGTCCACCTGATCCTGCGCCCCGCCACCCCGCGCTGAGCTTTCGCGCGGCCCTTCTCTCCCCCACCGGCGGCCGCCCCACACAAGTCGCTACGACTTCGCCTCGCTCCGACGTGCTGCGGCCTGACGGCCGCTATAGTCGCCCGCCGCGATGAGCAGGCACTACGAACTCGTCCTGATGCTCGACCCGCAGGCCGCCGAGGGAGACCGCGACCAGCTGGCCGAGGGCGTGCGCAAGGAGATCGAGAAGAGCGGCACGCTCGAGCAGGCCGACGCCTGGGGGATGCGCAAGCTCGCCTACGAGATCCGCCAGCGCAACGAGGCCGACTACCGCTACTACCGCTTCCAGGCCGAGAACGAGCTGCTTCAGCGGCTCGACCACAGCCTCAAGATCGCCGACGGCACCCTCCGCTTCCGCATCTTCCGGGTGGATTCCGAGACCTCCACCAACCCGCCCCCGGCCGCCGACCGGCCCGCGATGGTCGGATCCGACCGGCTCGATCGGTCCGAGCGGCGCGGCCGCCGCGACGACCGCGACGAGTAGCCCCCAGCTCCGTTCCGACCGGGCTTTCGGGCTCGCCGGGATCCGCAGTTTGCGCCGATCTCGCCGCCGGGGGGAGAGAACCCGCCGGGCGGAGACTTAAGATCGTCGTTCGGAATCGAAGGAAGGGATGACGCTTTGGCCGCTTCGAACATCAACGTAGTCGCGATCACGGGGAACCTGACCAAGGACCCCGAGCTTCGCTCGACCCCGAGCGGGACCTCTGTATGCAAGCTTCGCGTTGCGGTCAACAGCCGCCGCAAGGACGGCCAGACCGGCGAATGGGTCGACAAGCCCAACTACTTCGACGTCACCGTCTGGGGCGCGCAGGGCGAGAACTGCGCCAACTACCTCTCCAAGGGCCGCCCGGTCGCGGTCGAGGGGCGGCTCGACTGGCGCGAGTGGGAGTCCCAGGACGGCAGCAAGCGCCAGGCGGTCGAGATCATCGCCAACAGCGTCCAGTTCCTCGGCTCCCGCTCGGACAACCCGAGCGGCGGCGGCAACGGCTTCCAGGCGAAGTCCGACGTCCCGGCCGACACCTCGGACTTCGAGGGCGCGGCCGTCGGCGAGGGCGGCGGCGGCGGAGACGACGACATCCCCTTCTAGAGGGATTCCGGGCGCGCTCTGTACCATTCGCGCCCGCTTGGCACGACAGCAGCGACAGAGCCAGGGTGGACCGGGCGGCCGCAGGCGCCGCGGCCTCTCCGATCGCGGACGGCCGCGCAAGTACACCCGGATCAACGTCGACCAGATCGACTACAAGGACCTCACCCTGCTGCGCCGCTTCATCTCCGACCGCGGCAAGACCCGCTCCCGGCGCGTCACCGGCCTCTCGCGCAGGCACCAGCAGCAGCTCGCGCTGGCGGTGAAGCGAGCCAGGGAGCTGGCGCTCCTGCCCTACGTCGGCGAGCGTTGAGGGCGAGCTGATGGCCCAGGCGGTGCTGCTCAAGGACGTCGACGGGCTCGGCGACGCGGGCGACGCCGTCGACGTCAAGCCCGGCTACCTGCGCAACTACCTGGTCCCGCGCAAACTCGCCCAGCCGGCCACCACGGCCGCCCTGGAGGAGGCCGAGCGACGCCGCGAGCGCGCCGCCGCGGCGGAGCAGCAGGCCGCCGAGCGCGCCGGCGAGACCGCCGAGCTGCTCTCGAAGACGGTGCTCACGATCAACCACCGGGCCGGCGAGGACGGCAAGCTGTTCGGGTCGGTCACCTCGAACGAGGTCGCCGAGGCGATCCAGGCGGCCCGAGGGATCAAGATCGACCGCAGGAAGGTGCGGCTGGAGGAGCCGATCCGGGAGACCGGGACCTACATGGTCGAGGTCGAGGTCGGCGGCGGCGTCACCACCCAGGTGAAGACGATCGTCGCCGAGGCGAAATAGCGACTCGCCCGCCGGGCCGAGCTCTCCGCAACTAGCGGCGCTCCCAGAGCTCACCGCTCCACCACCGTCGGGAAGCTGACCGCAAATACCCGGAACGCCGGCTGCACGGTCGGCCCGCCTGTGGTTTTCTCCGCTGCGACCCGCCGATCGGGCGCCACCGTCAGGGGGCGGCTCCATCCGGCGGGACCCTTAAGGAGTAGGGGCTGGATCTGGCCTGTCGGCCGGCTCGATCGTCCCTGCGAGAGGGAGAGGAACAACTGGCAACCGAGACCACAACCGGAATCGTCCCGCCGCAGAACCTGGAGGCGGAGGAGTCGGTGCTCGGGGCGATGATGGTCTCCGAGGCGACGATCGAGCCCGTCCTGCTCGACGTCCGCCTGCACGCCGAGGACTTCTACCGGGACCGCCATCGGGCCATCTTCGAGGCGATCATCCGCCTCAACGAGGAGGCGAGCCCGGTGGACGCGCTGACCGTCTCCGAGGCGCTCTCCCAGCGCGGGGCGCTCGACCAGGTGGGGGGCAAGGACGCCGTCGCCAGCCTCGCCGCCAAGGTCCCGGCCCCCGGGAGCGCCAAGCACTACGCGCAGATCGTCAAGCAGAACGCGCTGATGCGGCGGCTGGACGGCGCCGCGAAGCGGATCCAGCAGTCGGTCGCCGAGCGCGACGGCGCGCCCAGCGAGCTGGTCGAGCAGGCCGAGCGCATGCTCTTCCAGGTCGCCCACGAGGACCGCACCGCCGACTTCCGCGAGATCAGCGAGATCCTCCACGACGAGATCGACAAGCTCGAGGCGCTTGCCACCGGCAAGGCGGAGATCACCGGCACCCCGTCCGGTTTCCGCGACCTCGACGAGAAGACCGGCGGCTTCCAGCCCGGCAACCTGATCGTGATCGCGGCGAGGCCGGCGATGGGGAAGTCGACCCTCGTCTGCAACGTCGCCGAGAACGTGGCGCTCAAACACGGCAAGCCGGTGGCGCTGTTCTCGCTGGAGATGTCGGAGATGGAGCTCGCCCACCGCTTCATCGCCTCCCAGTCGCGGATCTCGAGCGATCGCCTCCGCAAGGGCAAGGTCTCGAGCAAGGACTGGCCGAAGGTGGTGAACGCGTGCAACCGGCTCGAGGTGGCGCCGCTGTGGATCGACGACTCCTCCGACCTGGGAATGCTCGAGCTGCGCGCCAAGGCGCGGCGCCTCCAGGCCCAGGAGCGCGGCCGAGGGCACGACGGCCTCGGCGCGGTGATCGTCGACTACATGCAGCTGATGCGAACCGACGACCCGCGGGCCAACCGGGTCGAGCAGGTCGCCCAGTTCAGCCGCGGCCTGAAGATCCTGGCGCGGGAGCTGCAGGTGCCGGTGATCGGGATCTCCCAGCTCTCCCGCGCGCCCGAGCAGCGCCCGGACAAGCGCCCGATCCTCTCGGACCTGCGCGAGTCGGGCGCAATCGAGCAGGACGCCGACCTGGTCGGCTTCCTCTACCGGGACGACTACTACAACGCCGAGTCCGAGGACCCGGGGATGGCGGAGCTGATCCTCGCCAAGCACCGCAACGGGCCGGTCGGCACGGTCCGGCTCGTCTTCCTCGAGCACTACCCGAAGTTCGCCGATCGCGCCCGCGAGGAGAAGCCGGTCGAGCAGAGCTCCGGGGAGGGCCCGCCGATGATCGACCTGGCGGAGGAGGGTTGAGCTGAGGGCGGCGGAGGCAGGAGAGCGACTCCCGTGCCCCCTCGGGGTCTGCGACGGCTCGGGCTGGCTGCTCGGCCCGGAGGACGTCGCCCGCCCCTGCGAGTGCCGCGAGCGGCTGGTCGCGCGGGCCCGGCTGCGCGGGGTCGCCTCGGTGATCCCCGCCAAGTACCGGGGGGTCTCCTTCGACCGTCCGCCGGTCACCGAGATGAACGAGGTGGTGGTGCGCCGCGTCCGCGAGTTCTGCGAGGGGATCGACGCAAACCTCGACCGGGGCCGCGGCCTCTGGATCTACGGCAGCGCCGGAACCGGCAAGACGACCCTGGCGATGCTGGTCTCCAGGATGGCCTTGGAGGCGGGGCGCTCGGTGGCGATCTACTCGCTGCCCAAGCTGCTCGCGCGGATCCGGCGAACCTACGACGCGGCGACGGGCGAGCAGTCCCACGCGGACCTGTTCGAGCGGCTGGCCGGCGTCGATCTGCTCCACATCGACGACCTCGGGGCCGAGAAGCAGACCGAGTGGGTGCTGGAGCAGCTCTACGCGCTCGTCAACGAGCGCTACGAGGCGCAGCGCCCGCTGGTGGTGACCACCAACCACGACGAGTCCCAGCTCGAGGAGCAGATCGGCGCGCGGGTCGTCTCCCGCCTGGCCGAGATGTGCGAGACGCTGCCCGTCTTCGACGAGGACCGGCGCTGGCGCGGCCCGGCGGGCATCGCGGGCTCGCTGGGCGAGGGGAGCGGCGCGGGCCTCGGCCCGCTCGACCACTAGCCGACGCCCGAGGTCCAGGCGAGGCTCGACCTTGCGGGCAACGCGCCGCCCGATGCAGACGAGCACCCGATCCCCCCCGACCCTCATAATCCACCGCCGTGCCCGGGATAGTCATAGTCGGCGCCCAGTGGGGCGATGAGGGCAAGGGAAAGGTCACCGACCTGCTCGCCGAGCGGGCCGACGTAGTGATCCGCTTCCAGGGTGGAAACAACGCCGGCCACACGATCATCCGCGACGGCGAGACCTACAAGTTCCACCTGATCCCGTCGGGGATCCTGTACCCGGGGAAGATCTGCGCGATCGGCAACGGAGTCGTGATCGACCCGAGGGTGCTCACCGGCGAGATCGACGAGCTCCGCCGCCGCGGGGTCGACGTCAGCGGGCTCCGGATCTCGGCGAACGCGCACCTGATCATGCCCTACCACGTCCTCCTCGACACCGCCGGCGAGCTCAAGCTCGGCAAGCTCGAGATCGGGACGACCCGTCGCGGGATCGGGCCCTGCTACGCCGACAAGGCGGCGCGGCTCGGGATCAGGGTCCAGGACCTGCTGGACGAGAAGATCCTACGGAAGAAGATCATGGCGGCGATGGAGCCGAAGCAGCAGATGCTGCGGCCGTTCGCGAAGGACCCCGAGCTCGACCTGCAGACGATCGTCCAGACCTACGTCGCCTACGGCGAGCGCCTCGCCCCCCACATCGCCGACACGGCGAGGCTCTGCTGGGCGGCGCTCGACCGCGAC
>JBOGZI010000214.1:0-4501 GCA_050697275.1 Solirubrobacterales bacterium
GTCGTCGTCGCCGCCGCAGCCGGCGGCGATCAGACCGGATGCGAGCACGACGCACAGCAGCAGCGCGAATCTCTTCCAGGCCATTCGGGTCCTCCCTTCGAGGGTCAGGGGCGCTCCGCGACGGCAACCCTATCCGTTCGATTAGGCTCTCGCCGCCTCCGGCGCCCCTGCGCCCGGACGGGGCACTGAGATGCGGATAGGCGTACCGAGAGAGACGGCCGAGGGAGAGCGCCGGGTGGCGATGGTGCCCGACGTGGTCGCCCAGCTGGCCAAGGACGGGATCGAGGTCGTGGTCGAGCCCGGCGCGGGCGAGGGCGCCGCGCATCCGGACGGCTCCTACGAGGAGGCGGGCGCAAAGCTCGGCGACCCCTGGGGCGCCGACGTCGTGCTCAAGGTGACGCCGCCGACCGACGAGGAGCTCGGGCGCCTCCGGCAGGGCCAGGTGCTGATCGGGTTCCTCCAGCCCCTCACCAACCCGGACCTGGCGAAGGCCCTGGCGGAGAAGGGGGTGACGAGCTTTGCGATGGAGGCGATCCCGCGCATCACCCGGGCCCAGTCGATGGACGCCCTGTCCTCGCAGGCGAACCTCGGCGGCTACATGTCGGTGCTGATCGCCGCCCGCGAGTCCGGCCGGCTCTTCCCGATGATGACCACGGCCGCCGGTACCGTGCCGCCGGCCAAGGTGCTCGTCCTCGGCGCGGGTGTGGCGGGCCTGCAGGCGATCGCCACCGCGAAGCGGCTCGGCGGGGTGGTGACCGGCTTCGACGTCCGCTCGGTGGTCAAGGAGCAGATCGAGTCGCTCGGCGGTCGCTTCCTCGCGGTCGAGGCGGTCAAGGACGCCGAGGGCGAGGGCGGCTACGCGCGCCCGCTCACCGACGAGGAGAACGAGCGCCTCCGCGGCGAGCTGGCCGAGGCGGCCAAGCGCCAGGACGTGATCATCACCACCGCTCAGATCCCGGGGCGCCCCGCGCCCCTGCTGATCACCGCCGAGGCGGTCCGCTCGATGGCACCGGGCTCGGTGATCGTCGACCTCGCGGCGGAGAGCGGAGGCAACTGCGAGCTGACCGAGCTGGGGCGGACCGTGTTCGAGAACGGGGTCAAGGTGATCGGGCCGGCCAACCTGCCGAGCGAGATGGCGCGGGACGCCTCGGCCCTCTATGCCAAGAACCTCGCGAACCTGCTCGAGCTGATCACGGACGAGGGGTCGCTGAAGCTGGACTTCGACGACGAGGTGGCGGCGGGCGCCTGCCTCACCCACGAGAGCGAGATCGTGAACGAACGAGCCCGAGAGGCCTCGGAGTAATGGATCTGATCACCGAGCTCACCATCTTCGTGCTGGCCGCCTTCGTCGGCTTCGAGGTGATCTCGAAGGTGCCGACCACCCTGCACACGCCGCTGATGAGCCAGACCAACGCGATCCACGGGATCATCATGCTCGGCGGCCTGATCGTGATCGGCGCCGCCGACGGCACCCTCGACAAGGCGATCGCGATGGTGGCGATCACCTTCGGCACGATCAACATCGTCGGCGGCTTCCTGGTGACCGACCGGATGCTCGGCATGTTCCGGGGCAGGGGCCGGAAGGCGAAACCGTCGGAGTCGGATGCGCCCCCCGCAGGCGCAGCCGAGGAGGGCGCTTCTGGTGCCGAGGAGTCGGGCCAGTGATCCCGCTTGCGGCGCTCTCGCCCGATGACGACATCGTCACCGTCGCCTACATCGTCGCCTTCTCCCTGTTCATCCTCGGGATCCGGCAGGGGACGCATCCCAGCACGGCCCGGCGGGGCAACCTGATCGCCGCTGCCGGGATGGCGATCGCGGTCGCGATCACGCTCGGGCTCGACGTGATCGGGAACGGCGTCCTGATCCTGATCGCGATCCTGATCGGGACCCTGGTCGGCGTCGTCGCCTCCTACCGGGTGCAGATGACCGCGATGCCGCAGATGGTTGCGCTCTACAACGGGGTCGGCGGTGGCGCCGCCGCCCTGATCGCCTGGGCGGAGTTCCGCCACCTGACCGAGCACGGCGGCGGGATCGAGCTCGACGTCTTCGTCCCGATCCTGTTCTCGACCGTGATCGGGTCGGTCTCGTTCTGGGGCTCGAACATCGCTTTCGGCAAGCTGCAGGAGCTGATCCCGGGCCGCCCGATCCTGCTGCCGGGGCAGCACATCTTCAACGGCCTGTTGCTCGCGGCGATCCTGGCCGGCTGCGTGGCACTCGGGATCGACAACGAATCGCCGCCGCAGGGCCTCTACATGGCGGTGCTGATCGGCGCGGTGCTGCTCGGCAACCTCTTCGTGCTGCCGATTGGCGGCGCCGACATGCCGGTGGTGATCTCGCTCCTCAACGCTTTCACGGGCCTGGCCGCGGCGGCCGCCGGGTTCGCCCTCGACAACGTCGTCCTGATCGTCGGCGGCACCCTGGTCGGCTCCTCGGGAACGATCCTGACGGTCGAGATGAGCCGGGCGATGAACCGCTCGATCGCCAACCTGCTCTTCTCCGGCTTCGGAGCCGCCGGCGCCGCCGCCGGGGAGCGGGAGGAGCGGCCGGTCACCTCGATCGGCCCGCAGGACGCGGCGATCAAGCTGGGGTACGCGGACTCGGTCGTCTTCGTGCCGGGCTACGGGATGGCGGTCGCGCAGGCGCAGCACGCCGTCAAGGAGCTCGCCGACGCCCTCCAGGAGCGCGGCACAGACGTCAACTTCGCGATCCATCCGGTCGCCGGCCGCATGCCCGGCCACATGAACGTGCTGCTCGCTGAGGCCGACGTCCCCTACGAGCAGCTCAAGGAGATGGAGGAGATCAACCCGGAGATGCCGCGCACCGACGTCGCCGTGGTGATCGGCGCCAACGACGTCACCAACCCGGCCGCCAAGGAGGACCCCGACTCGCCGATCGCCGGGATGCCGATCATCGACGTCGACCAGGCGCAGGAGGTGATCGTGATCAAGCGCAGCCTCAGTCCCGGCTTCGCCGGGATCGACAACGACCTCTTCTACAAGGAGAACACCTCGATGCTGTTCAGCGACGCCAAGGGCGCCGCCTCGGAGATCACCGGCGAGGTCGAGGAGCTCTAGCCGGCCTCGAAGTCGGCGAGCGCGTCCTCGCGGCCATCCGGGCAGCTAGTCCCGGTGGCGGAAGCGCGGCAGCACCAGCCCGATGATCAGTCCGAGCGCGAAGGCGAGCAGCAGGGCGAAGATCAGCGGGGTGGTGGTGGTCGAGAAGAAGAACTTGACCTCGGTCTCGTCAGAGTTCTGGAGGATGAAGATCGCCGCCAGCACCACAGCGGCGATCGCGACGTAGAGGCGCCATCGGGAGCCGCCGGCGCTTGCGCTCGGGATCTCGGTCACGGCGGCGCGACCCTAGCACGGCATTCGACGCCCACCCGTGACATCGGCGTCACCGCTGCCGGCCATCGGTAACGCGGGTCGCCCTAGCGTCGCCCGCGTGTGCCGAATCCAGGTCGGGTCAGGGGACGATCGAGTGGATCGGGCTGGTGGCGGTGGTCGCGCTGCTGCTCGCGGCGCTCGCCTGGACGGCCGGGCTGCGGCTGCCGGGGAACGTCCTCGCCGAGGCGGTCGCCGAGCGGATCGTCTGCGCCGTCCGCCTCACCGAGGACTGCCAGGATGAGCCCGGGCTGGAGGCGGCGCACGGGGAGGAGTTGGCGGCGCTGCTGCGCGCCCACGCGCCGACCCTGCTCTACGAGGAGGGGATGACCGCCCTCCCGGTCGACTACAGGGCCTGCCGGGAGGACGCCTGCGCGGCCGGCGACGGCGCCGGAGCTGTGGCGCGCTCGCGCCAGGGCTCGGCGGTGGCCGCCTTCACCCACGTGATCGACTGCCGCCGCGGAGCCGCCGCGGCCGGCGAGGCGGCCGGCGCCGACTGCTCGGGCCCGCGGGCCGGCAACCTCTACCTGCAGTACTGGTTCTACTACCCGGGCAGCGCCACGGCGGAGGGCAGCACGCCGCTGAAGCGGCCGATCCGGAAGGTGAGCACCGCCCTCGGCCGCCCCAGCTTCCACCCCGATGACTGGCAGGCGCGTTAACACGCGACGCCGCGCCCGCGCTGCGGCCAAGGTCTCAGTCAACAACCCCGCCGGCCGCTCCCGTCGGCCTCTCCACCGGCAGCGGCCGGCGGGCCGACCTTCCCACGCCCGGCCGTGGCGGTTTTCGAGACTGCGCGCTGAATCGGGTGATCCCCCTGCTCTGACGGACGATCCCACGACGTCAGTGGCGCGCGCGCTGCACTCTGCGCTGCACCTCGGGGGCGACCGGTGAGCTTCAGGGCGCCGATCGCGCCACTCCTGGTCGCCGCGGCCGCACTCGCCGCTCTCACCCTGCTCATCGGCGCCTCCTCGCCCGCCCGTCCCGGTATCAGCTGCGAGCAGGCTGGCGGGATGGTCCCGCACGAGGGCCTCCTGCGCCGCGGGTTCAAGAAGCGCCGCTGGCGTGATCCCACGCCGCTTCGCCGTGGCGAGCGGCGGCGGCTGAACGCGATCCAGCGC
>JBOGZI010000215.1:0-4800 GCA_050697275.1 Solirubrobacterales bacterium
TGGTCCCGGAGTGGAACTCGACCGTCAATGAAGCCGAAAAGCAGGCAGTGAACGGGACGGCCAGGGCACTGCTGCAGGGGCGGAAGTACGGCTTCGGATCGCTCGTCATCACGCAGCGCACAGCCAACGTGACGAAGAGCATCCTCAATCAATGCAACACCGTCTTTGCGCTCCGTGTCTATGACGCGACCGGGATGGGGTTTCTGGAGAACTACATCGGGCCCCACTACGCACAGCTCCTGGCTTCGCTACTTGATCGGCAGGCCGTCGTATACGGGCGAGCCTCTTCTTGCAATGCGCCGATCATCGTCGAGCTCAACGACGCGGACCGTTTCACAGATGGGTTTTGGAATGAACGGGGTGGCAACGTGCCCCGAATGCCAGATGGGTGAGCCCTCTCTCGAGGGTACGAGAGGGGTACATCAGGTTGGGCAAACACGGGTATTCGCGGGCAAGCGCAATCGTCAGAAACAAACCAATTGCAGGACATTCGTGTCCGGAGCTGGACAACGATTATCGCCCCGAGAGCCCTCCTAAGGAGTAGGCCCCAGGTACGAATCCTGGTCGGGGCGTTCCCTCTTGCTGCGGTGGGGACCCGTGTCCAGGTTTTGGCCAGGCGGGCGTTGCGGCGCTCAAGCGTGCGCGGGGAGGGCCGATCCTGAACCCATGAAGTACTTCTTCACGCGGCTCAGCTGTGCGCTCCACGGGCACGAGTGGCACGAGACCACCAGCCCGTCGGGGATCTTCCTGCGCTGCTGGCGCTGCTACCGGGAGCGCTAGGGACGCACCTCAAGCCTCGCGGCCGGCCTCAGCCGAGCTGAGGAAGGCCTCGAGGCGCTTGTTGTAGGGGGCGCCCGTGCTCGGCACCGTGTGCCCGCGGCCGGAAATCACCGCCCGCTCCGCGCCGAGGCGCTCCGTCAGCGCGTCGCAGACCGCCTCGAAGGCCGCGGAGTGGCCGCCTGAGATCACCAGGATCGGGAAGTCGGCTCGCCTCAGCTCGCCAACCGGGACCTCGGCCTCCCAGGAGGGCCGCTCGGTCTTCAGCAGCTCGACGCCTCGCGCCAGCGACTCGGGCAGCTCCTCCGGCATCGAGCGCGCGGAGCCGGCGCCGGAGCGGAAGAAGCCCAGGAAGACCTCGGGCGGGATCGAGTCCTGCTCGCGGAACAGCCTTTCGCCGTTCGCGATCATCTCGTCGACTGCGGGGTGTCCGGCGGCGATAAGCAGCGAGCCCGGCTCCGAGACGGTGAGCGAGCGCACCGCCTGTGGCCGCCGCGCCGCGGCGAGCAGGGCGATCACCGCGCCGTAGGAGTGACCGACCAGGTGGGCGCCGTCGCCGAGCAGCTCGGCGAACAGCGGCGCCTCGGCCTCGAAGTCCAGGCGTTCCAGCGGGGGGCTGTCGCCGAAGCCCGGGCGGTTGGGCAGGATCAGGTTCCAGCGCTCGGCGAGGGCCCGCTGCCTGCGGAAAGTCTCGTCGGCGCCGACCACGCTGCCGTGCACGAAGAGCAGAGGCGGTCCCTCACCGGCCCGCTCCACCTCGAGCTGCGCCGCGGTCACCCTCGGCTCCATCGTGATCACTGTACGGGCGGTGTGACCGCGGTCGGGGAGTTCTGCCTACGATCCGCGGTCATGAAGCTGGTGATCCAGGTCCCCTGCCTGAACGAGGAGGAGACCCTGCCGAAGGTGCTGGCCGAGCTGCCGCGCGACGTGCCGGGCTTCGACCGGGTCGAGTGGCTGGTGATCGACGACGGCTCGACTGACCGCACGGTCGAGGTCGCCCGCGCCCAAGGGGTGGACCACCTCGTCCGGCTGACCAAGAACAGGGGGCTCGCCACCGCCTTCCAGGCTGGGCTCGACGCGGCGCTGAAGCTCGGCGCCGAGGTAGTCGTCAACACCGACGCCGACAACCAGTATCCCGCGCGGGAGATCCCGCGGCTGGTCGAGCCGATCACGAGCGGGCGCGCCGACATGGTCGTCGGCGACCGCCAGGTGCAGTCGGTCGAGCACTTCTCGCCCACCAAGAAGCTGCTGCAGCGCCTCGGCAGCTGGGTGGTGCGCCGCGCCTCCGACACCCGCGTGCCCGACACGACCTCGGGGTTCCGCGGCTACAACCGGGAGGCGGCCCTGCAGCTGCTGGTCGTCTCCCGCTACACCTACACGCTCGAGAGCCTGATCCAGGCGGGGAAGATGCAGATCGCGGTCGAGGACGTGCCGATCTCGCCCAACCGGACCGAGCGCGCCTCGCGGCTGGTCGGCTCGACCTCGTCCTACGTCAGGCGCAACGCGGCGGCGATCTTCCGCGCCTACGTGCTCTACGAGCCGCTGCGCGTCTTCATGGTCCTCGCGGCCGCCTTCTCGGTAGCGGCCCTGGCGGCGTGGTCGCCGTTCCTGATCGACTGGATCGCCAACGGCGACCGCAGCGGCCACGTCCAGTCGCTGATCCTCGGGGCGGTGCTGATGCTGGCCGCGGTGCAGATGTTCGCCCTGGGGATCATCGGCGACGCCCTGGCGGGCCAGCGCGTGATCGCACAGCGCGTCTACGAGCGGGTGCGGCGGCTCGAGCTCGAGGCCGGCGTCGCCCCGTCGCACTACGAGCCCGGTGAGCCCATGCGCGAGCTGACCGTGGAGAAGATCGAGACCTCGGTCGGCCCGTGAGCGCGCCACCGGCGCAGGCTGGCGGCAACGTCTACGACAAGTACCGCACCGCCAACCCGATCGAGCGGCGCCTCGTGCACGGCTTCCTCGCCGACCTGGACCAGCTGGTGGAGCGAACCCGGGCGCGAGAGGCACACGAGGTCGGCTGCGGCGAGGGCGAGATCTCGATGCGGCTGGCCCGCGACGGGCTCCGGGTGCGGGGGACCGACGCCCACCCGGAGGTGATCGAGGAGGCGCGGCGCCGGGCCAAGGCCGACGCGCTCGAGATCGACTACGAGGCGACCCCGGTGGAGTCACTCGATCCCGATCGCCACGCCGCCGAGCTGATCGTCTGCTGCGAGGTGCTCGAGCACCTCGACGACCCGCTCGCGGCGCTCGAGGCGCTGGCCACCCTGGCGCGGCCGTGGCTGATCGTCAGCGTTCCCAGGGAGCCGCTCTGGCGGGTGCTCAACATGGCGCGCTTCAAATACCTGGGCGAGCTCGGCAACACCCCGGGCCACCTGGGGCACTGGTCGAAGCGGGGTTTCCTCGAGCTGCTCAGCGGGCAGGTCGAGGTGGTTGAGACGCGCAGCCCCCTGCCGTGGACGATGGCGCTCTGCCGCGCCTAAAATCCGCCGGCTCGCGAACTCCCGCCGAGACGCCGACGCACCCAGATGACCCTCCTCCGTCACACGATCGCCGCGATTCGCGCCCGCCCCGGGGCCGCCGCCGTGGTCTCGCTCGGGATCGGGCTCGGCCTGCTGATGCACTCGATGGGCTGGGCCCAGCTCGCCCACTACGGCCAGGTCCGCGCCCTCGCGGAGGGCACCGCCCAGATCGACGAGTACCACTGGGAAACGAACGACAAGGCCTACGTGGACGGGCACTTCTACTCGGTGAAGTCGCCGGGCGTGGCCGGCCTCTCGCTGCCTGCCTACCTGGCGATCGACGCGCTCGGGGGCAAGAAGCTTGCGCACGAGGCGACCGCGAACGCGCGCCGCGCCGCCGACCCGCGCTGGGACCCGCCGGAGATCGTCCCGATCGAGAACTACGGCTACGACGAGGAGCGCGGCCGCGCGATCGAGCTCCAGACCGAGCAGCACGCGCCGGTGGTCTGGGTCCTGACCCTGATCGTCGCGGTGATCCCGGCGGTGCTGCTGCTGCTCGGGGTCCGCTGGGCCGCCGACCGGCTCGAGCCGGGCTACGGCACCGCCGCGGCGGTGACCCTGGGCCTCTGCACGATCGTCCTCACCTTCGCGTCCGAGTACTTCTCCCACGTGATCGCAGCGGCGCTCGGCTTCGCCGCCTTCCTGGTGCTCTGGCGCGAGCGCGAGGGGCCGCCCCGGCTGCGCTCGGTGGCCCTCGCCGGCCTGCTCGCCGGGCTCGGGGTCAGCTTCGAGCTCCAGGTGGGGCTGGTGGGGGTGATCCTGTTCATCTACGCGCTGGCCGGGGCGAGCGGGCGGCTGCGCCGGGCGGGCGCCTACACCGCCGGCGCCGTCTGCGGCGCGCTGCCGCTGCTCGCGTTCAACCTCTGGGCTCTGGGCAACCCGCTCGAGCTCGCCTACGGCTCCGCGGTCGCGGTGCCCGGGCTGACCGGCCACGACCACCTCGGGCTGAACAGCGACGGGCTGTTCGGGATCACCGTGCCGAGGCCGGACAGCGCGGTCGAGCTGCTGCTCGCCAGCCGCGGGCTGCTGGTGGCTACCCCGGTCGTCGCGATGGCGGTGGTCGGGGTGGTCCTGATGCGCCGTCGCGGTCACCGCGGCGAGGCCAACCTGATCGCCGCGATCGCGATCGCCTACTTCGCCTACAACGCCGGCTACTGGCTGCCGATGGGCGGCGGCACCCCGGGCCCCCGCTTCCTGATCCCCGCGCTCCCCTTCCTGGCACTGGGGCTCGCCTTCGCCTACCGCCGCTTCCCCGCCCTCACCCTGGCGATGGCGATCCCCTCGGCCGTGTTCATGGTGGCGGGGACGCTCACCTTCCCGCTGCTCGGCGACCAGGGGACCGGCGAGTGGGCCGAATGGTTCGCGGACGGAAGGCTCGAGCACACCCTGCTCACCGCGCTCGGCGTCAGCAACGCCTGGCTGGCGATCGCGCCGGTGCTGGCGGCGCTGGCCGCGTCGGTGCTGCTCGCCGCCCGCGCGACGCCGCGGACGCCGGTGGGGC
>JBOGZI010000216.1:0-14101 GCA_050697275.1 Solirubrobacterales bacterium
GCGGGACCGCATCGCCGAAGGGGCCCGCTCCTTTGCGGAGGCGAACTCGCGGGAGCGCGGGGCCGAGCGCATGGAGCAGGTGCTGACCCGCGTCGCGCAAGTAGCATCGGCCCGATGACGCCGAGCAGGGAGATCGCGCCATGAGGGTGCTCGTCACCGGGGCGGCGGGGTTCATCGGCTCCCACCTGGCCGAGCGGCTGCGGGCGGACGGGGTCTCGGTGCACGGCGTCGACAGGCTCTCCGACTACTACGACCCCGCCCTGAAGCGACAGAACCTCTCCGCCCTGCTCGATGACGAGGGCTTCACGTTCTCCGAGGGCAGCCTCAACGAGCTCGACCTGGAGCAGCTTCTCGACGAGGCGGACGTCGTCTACCACCTCGCCGGGCAGCCGGGGGTCCGCGTCAGCTGGGGCGAGGAGTTCGCGCTCTACC
Organism: Solirubrobacterales bacterium; assembly: GCA_050697275.1. Classification (GTDB taxonomy): domain Bacteria; phylum Actinomycetota; class Thermoleophilia; order Solirubrobacterales; family 70-9; genus JBOGZI01. The sequence goes on from JBOGZI010000216.1 coordinate 433, forward strand.
TCGACGACAACGTGCTCAGCACCCAGCGCCTGCTGGAGGTGGCGCGGGGGCGGCAGGTGGACCGCTTCGTGCTCGCCTCCTCGTCTTCCATCTACGGGGACGCCGAGAACTTCCCGACCAGCGAATCCGCGACCCCCGCGCCTGTCTCCCCCTACGGGGTCACCAAGCTGGCCGCCGAGCACCTCTGCGGGCTCTACTACAAGGGGTTCGGAGTGCCCACGGTCGCCCTGCGCTACTTCACGATCTTCGGGCCCCGCCAGCGGCCGGACATGGCGTTCAACCGCTTCATCCGCTTCGGCATCGAGGGGCGTTCGCTCGAGGTGTTCGGGGACGGGCTCCAGGAGAGGGATTTCACCTACGTGGATGACGCGGTCAGCGCCACCATCGCGGCAGGCTCGAAGGGCAAGCCGGGCAACGTCTACAACATCGCCGGCGGCAACCACGCCACGGTGAACGAGGTGCTCGAGACTCTCGGAGAGCTGATCGGCGAGCAGCTTCAGATCGAGATGCTCCCGGCCGTCGTCGGGGACGCTCGCAAGACGGGAGCGGACACGAGCCGGGCGAAGAGCGACCTCGGCTATGCGCCGAAGGTCTCGCTGAGGGAGGGTCTTTCCCGCCAGCTCGAGGCGGAGAGGAGCAGGCAGGGCTAGTGCCGGCGCCGGCGCCAGAGGCCTCTGGGGAGAACCCGGAGGCGGAGCGCGGATGCGACCTCTCCATCTACGTCCCGTTCGCCGCCTTCTTCTTCCGAGGCGGCGCCTCGAAGCTCGGCCGCTCTGGTGGTGGGGCGGAGCTGCAGATGACGCTGCTGGCGGAGGGATTGGTGGCGAGGGGGATCAGGACGTCGTTGATCGTCTTCCCGATCGAGGATGGCCCGCCCGCGCGGGACGATGCCCCCCAGCTGGTCGAGCGGGGGGCCTACGTCGGCGACAGCCCGGGACGCGGAAAGCTCGCCGAGTCGGTTCGGATCTGGCGCGCGCTGGCAGCGGCTGACGCCCGGGCATATCTGTTCCGAGGTTCGGGTCCCCAGCTCTCCGTGGCGGCCGCCTTCTGCGGCGTGCGCCGCCGCAGGCTGATCTTCTCGGCGGCCAACGACCTCGACTTCGATTTCGAGCGCCCGGATCGGTCCCGCTTCAACCTGATGGCCTACCGGGCGGCGCTGCGAAGGGTCGACCGGGTCGTCGTGCAGAGGGAGCAACAACTCGAGCTGGCCCGCGAGGCAGGTCTCGATCGCCTCACCCTGATTCCCAGCTTCGCTGAGCCCGTCGAGCCCTCGCGCGCCAAGGCCGAGGCCTTCCTCTGGATAGGGAGGCTGGTCGACTACAAGCGGCCGCTTGAGTACGTGAGGCTGGCCGAGTCGCTCCCTGAGATCACCTTCCGGATGGTCTACTTCGCCAGTGACGAGACCCGCCCGGCCCTGGTCGCGGAGCTTGAGGCCGCGGGAGGGCGGCTCGAGAACCTGGAGCTGCTCGGTCAGCTGTCACGGGGCGAGGTGCTTGACCTGATCGAGCGGACGGCGGCCGTGATCTCGACCTCCCGGGCCGAGGGCATGCCGAATGTCTTCCTCGAAGCATGGTCGCGGGGGGTGCCGGTCATCTCGCTCGAGTACGACCCGGACGGGCAGATCGCGAGCCGCGGGCTGGGCCTGGTCGCCGGTGGCTCGGCGGAGCGGTTGCGGGAGGCCGCGCTCAGGGTCTGGAAAGACGGGCGCCGCCGTGCCGAGCTGGGCGAGCGCGGTCGGGAGTACGTGCGATCCGTTCACTCGCCAGAGTCCGTCGCCAACCGCTGGGCCGAGCTGATCCGCGAGCTGATCAGCGCGTGAGGTGAGCGGACCGGCCCCAGAGGTGCTGTCAGAGTCCCCGTCGATGGGATCGGATGCCTCGTCGCGGAACGCGATACGGCTCAGGCAGGCGATCTACTTCGGCTACCAGCGGGTCAACGGCAGGTCGCTCGGGAGGGTCTACCGACGCTACCGCGAAGAGGATCGGGCTCGGCTCGCGGACAAGCGAGTCCCGATTCGCCTTCGCGAGATGCTGCGACACGCGGCCATCTCGGTGCCTCACTACCGCAGGCAGTTGGCGGGTCTCGAGGACGTGATCGAGGAGGATCCTGTGGCAGCTCTGCGGCACCTGCCGGTGCTGACCAAGCAGACCGTCAGGGACCGCCTCGAGGAGCTCAAGTCGCTCGACATCGGAGAGCGCCGGACGCGGGATCAGACCTCGGGGGGCTCGACCGGCGAGCCGGTTCGGCTGATCCAGGACGCCGAGTACCAGGACCGCGTGATCGCCGCCAAGCTCCTCTACTCGACCTGGGCCGGTTGGGAGCTCGGCGAGCCCGAGCTCACGATCTGGGGATCCGAGCAGGAGATCCTTCAGGGCAGGGCTTCCGCGCGAGCCAGGATCGCCGATCGGCTGATGCGAAGGAACCTGGTCAACGCCTTTCGGATGTCGCCGGAGTCGATGCGGGAGTGCCTGGCGCAGCTGAACAGCGATCCGCCGAAGCTGATCGTCGCCTACGTGCAGTCGCTCGACGACTTGGCCGCGTTCGCTGAGCGCGAGGGGATCGACGTGGTGCCCCAGCGGGCGATCATCTCCACAGCGGGCACGCTGCAGCCGCAGATGCGCGAGCGCATCGAGCGGGTCTTTGGCTGCCGGCCCTTCGACCGATACGGCTCGCGTGAGGTTGGGGACATCGCCGGGGAGTGCCCATATCACCAGGGGTTGCACGTCTTGCCCTGGACAAGCTTCGTGGAGGTCCTCGACGCTGACGACTCCCCCGCCGAGGAAGGGGCTCCCGGCCGGGTCATCGTCACCTCGCTCGCGAACTTCGCGATGCCGCTGCTTCGCTACGAGATCGGCGATCGAGCCGCTCTAGTCCCTCGGGATGGCCCACCCTGCCCGTGCGGGCGCAGGGGGCAGCGGCTCGCGCGACTCCTCGGGCGGACGGTGGACACCTTCAAGGCCCCTGACGGCTCACTGATCAACGGTGAGTACTTCACCCACATGCTCTACTTCAGGGACTACGTCGAGAGGTTTCAGGTAGTGCAGCGCACCCCCTCGCGGATCACCTACCGGCTGATCCTCTCCGGCCAGCCGCCACAGGAGGATCTCGACGAGATCGTCGCGGGAACACGGGCGGTGATGGGTTCCGAGTGCGAGGTCGACTTCGAGTTCGTCGACGAGATCCCGCCGAGCCCGTCGGGCAAATATCGCTACACGATCTCCGAGTGCTGAGTGACCCTAGCTCGAGGGGAGGGCGCCACGGACCAGGCGCCAGCCGTCCCGGAGCTGGGCGCGGTCGACCTCCCGCGTGGCGAGCAGGACGGCCGCGTAGGCGGCCAGCCCGAGCACGGCTCCGGCGACGGCCTCGACCGCGGTGAGCGACGAGGTCCCGAAGGCAAGCAGCGCCCCGGCCATCGCGGCGGAAGCGAGGAAGGCGCGAGCGAGGGTCTTGGCGAGCGGCCTCAGCTGCAGGTCGATCAGGCCTCGACAGATCATCACGTGTCCGGTGACGAAGGCGAGCGACGCGATGTTCGTCGAGATCGCGCCCGCGACGATCCCGATGGTGGGGATCAGGATGACGTCGAGGGCCGCGTTGATGGCGAGCGCTCCGATGGCGAGCGGCACCCGTCGGCGGGCCTCGCCGAGGTAGTTGACGGCGATCGCGAGGATCGGAGCGGGGCCCCTCAGCACCACATAAGGGCCCAAGGCGCGAAGCACGTCGGCCGACTCCGAGTATCCGGACCCGAAGAGCAGCTGCGTGATCGGCGTAGCCCAGACCACGATCGGCGCGAGCAGCGCGAACTGGACGATCAATACGAGCCGGAGGCCCGTCTGGAAGGCGGCCACATTGGGCTCCTGTCCCTCACCACGCGCCAGTCGGGGGCCCACTCCGGCGGCCAGAGCCAGGCCCGGATAGGCCGTCACCTCGAGCATCCGGAGTGGGGCGCTGAACAGACCGACGGCTTGGGCGCTGAGAAAGGCGCCGATCAACAGCGAATCAATCTCCGCGAAGGCCACGAATGCGGCATTGACCAGAAACAGGACCCCGGCGTATTGAGCGATCGTTCTCACGCTCAGCCCCGAGCTGGCGCGACGCCGCAGGCCGGGGCGCCCCATGGCCCGCAGCACCAGCAACAGCCCGAGTATGGCTCCGAGCCCATAGCCGACGACGCGGCCCACTGCCGCGCCCGCGACGCCGGCGCCGGCCAGCACCAAGCCGATGCTCGCCGCCGTCTCGATCGCGCTCTCCGAGAACACCAGGCGAAAGGCGAGCGAGTTCCGGCCGAGCGCTTCGAAGCTCGCCAGGAACAGGGTCATGAAGCTCTGGGCGAACATGGCGGCGGCCATGATTCGCAGCGGCAGCTCCAACTCGGCAATGCCATAGGCGCGGGCGATCGGCCCGGCGGCCGCGAGCAGGACCAGCGCCATCAGCCCGGCCCCCACGAGCTTCAGCCCCAGAGCCTGCTTCAGCACTCCAGCGGCCTCGGTCATCTTGCTCCGGCGCTCGGCGATGAACCTCCCCGCCGAGAACGAGACGCCGAAGTCCGCGGGCGCGGCGAGTAGGCCGCTGACACTCAGGGCGAGCGCGAAGACCCCGTAGCTGGTCGGCCCCAGGTAGCGGACGAGGAACAGCGTCAGCCCCGAGGTGAAGAGCGCGCTCAGGATTCTGACCGCCAGCGCGAAGACCGTGTTCCGGCGGATGCTCTCCGGGCCGCCGGCAGACGACGGCGCGACCTTAGCTCGACTCACTGATCCGCGCGCTTCTCGCGATCGCCAGCATCGCTGGGCCGATGGCGAGCAGGAGCCAGAGTTGCTTCTTGTAGAGGTCCGATGAGAAGAAGAGCGATGCGAGCAGGGCAATAAGGGCGATCACCTGCGCGCGAGCGAGGATCTCCATGCGCAGATCCCCGTTCCTCTGAAACTGACGGATCGCCTGGAACCCGCAGCCGAACAGGCCGAGGATCACGCAGAGGAGCAGGGCGAGTCCGACGACCCCCAGCTCGGCCATCGTGCCCAGGTAGACGTTGTGGGTGACTTTGGGCTTGTCGACGATGAAGTCCGAGCGTCGCAGGGTCCCCGGCACGATCAGATAGTGGATCGAGGCGGTTGGGAAGTTGCCGGCCCCGACCCCCCGGACCGGCTGGTCCTCCACCATGCGCCAGGCGACCTTCCAGATGTCCTGCCGGCCGGTTCCGCCCTCCAGCTCGGTGACGTGCTCGCGCGCGGCGGGCGGCGCGAAGCTGGCGAAGTAGAAGAGGGCGAACAGCGCGGTCACCACGCTGAGCACCGCGACCCGAGGTCGCCATCGACCCGAGAAGAGAATCGCGGCCAGCGCCGCGACGCCGAGCGCGACCAGTCCCCCGCGGGAGACGGTGAGCAGCACGCCGACCATCGAGAAGGTCGCCGCCGCGAATGCGGCGAATCGCCATGCGGGTGAGCGGTTGGCGACGAAGGCCAGGCCGAGCGCCAGCACCAGGGTTGCGACGAGCGTGGAGGCGAGCTCGTTGGGATTCTCGAATTCACTCGACAACCGAGCCTCTGCACCGAAGGCCGTGGCGCCCCCTCCGGCCACGATCCCAATCGCCGTCGCTGCTGTCGCTCCCAGCGTGAAGGCGACCAGAACCCTGATCGCGTCCCGCGACGTGCGCACGGCCGTGTAGACGATCAAGAGGAGCACGGCGTTCAGCGCAACCCGGAAGACGGCGTCCGCTGCGCTCGCCGGGTCCTCGGACCAGGTGTAGCTGAGCCCCGCCCAGGCAAGGAAGAGGAGCAGGGTCGCGCTCGTGAAGTGGTGCTGGCGCAGGAAGTCGCTCTTGGCGTCCGCGCGGGTGACCAGGGTGGCGAGCCAGGCCATCGCGAGCAACAGGCCGGCGAGCTTAGTGGCGCTGCCGATGCCCGAGAGGCCCGGGAGGGCCTCGAAGAAGATGATCAGCGTGAATAGGACGACCCCGTTCGCGAGATCGGCGAAGACGATTAGCAGGAACGCCAGGGCCAGCGATGCCGCGATTGCCAGCTCCGGCGCGACTCCCGCGAGTACTCCGAGCGGGGCAGCCACGCCTGCCAGGGCCGCCGGCCAGAACCATCTCGCCCAGTCGATCCTCGCCGCTATCGGGGGGCCTCCCTCAGGTCCGGCCGGCGCCCTCGAAGAGGCGTCCGCCGCCGTCCCCCTGCGCCTCGGGCGCCTCCATGTAGTAGCGGTACTCGCTCCGACCGGGTGGCGGCACGCCGATCACCGCAAATCCCACGGGGGCGATTCCGTTGTCGGCCAGCAGCTCGCCCAGCCGCGCGATCCGATCCAACCGCGTCTTGCCGAGTCGCGTCACGATCAGGACGTCGTCGCACTTGCGGGCGAGTGGGAGCGCATCGACCACCTCGGTCAACGGAGGGGAATCAACGATCACGAAGTCGGCTAGGGCCCGGGCATCGTCGATCAGGCCCTGCGCGGCGGGGATGGAGAACAGCTCGGCGATCCAGCCTCCGGAGAAATCGGCGGCGAGCACCTGCAGGTTCGGGCCATAGGTGGGGCTGGCGATCAGCGCGTCCTGCAGGGCGACGTTCTCGATCAGCACGCTGACCACCCCGGGACGCGCCTCCTCGATACCGAGCGCGGAGGCGAGTGCCGGACGGCGTAGGTCGGCCTCGATCAGAATCACGCGGCGACCGGCGAGGGCCAGCGAGGTGGCGAGATTGAGCGCCGTCGTCGTCTTCCCCTCCGAGGGCGAGGGACCAGTGATCAGGATCGCCCTCGAGCCGATTCTGTCGGCGGTCGGCCGCTCCAGCGTGGTGCGCAGCGTGCGATACGCCTCGGCCGTCGGCGAGGAGACCTGGCGCGGGGTGAGGGGTTGGTCGCGCTTTCCCTGATCCCGTGGCACGCGAGCGAGGATGGGCAGTCGGTATCGGCGGCGGAGCTGGTCCTCCCGTCTCAGCCTCGGGTCGAGGATCTGGGCGGCGAAAGCTCCCGCGATCCCGATCACCAGCCCGGCGATCAGGCCACCAGCCACCGTGAGCGCCGGCCGCGGGCTGGCCTGATTCTGGGGCAGGTCCGCCGCAGTCTCGAGGCGGAGGGTGGGGTCGGGGCCGTTGCGCAGCGCCTGGAGCTCCGCGAGCCGCCCCCCGAGGCTCGTCTGGCCCTCCTGCAGTCCGGCGATCTGCGCGTCTATCTCCTCATGGAGTTGCTCGGTTTGCTCGGTCACCGCGGCCTCGGAGAACGCGTTGGCGAGGTCTCGCGCTTCGGCGGGGGACCGCTCCTCGGCGGTGACCGCGACGATGTTGCTCTGGGCCACGGGCTCGGCGCTGACCTTCTTCAGGAGATCCTGCGCGTCCTCATCTATGCCCAGGTCGCTCCTGACTCGCTCGGCAACGTCATTGTTGGTGACGAGCCGTGCGGCGGTCTCCACGTCTCGCGTCGGATCGGGGGACTGGCGGATCAGGGGCAGGCTGGGAAGGGTTTCGCTGGAGACCGGCGCGACCAGGAGGTCAGCCTCAGCCTCGTAGGTCTTGGGCGCAGTGAGCACATAGGCTACGGCCGCCGCGGTCGTCACCAGGACCGCCACGACGATCAACCCGATCCGCTCGCGAATCGTCTCGACGTACCGCTTCAGCCCCAGCTCTTCCTCGGGCGGCTCCAGCCATTCGGCTTTTTGGGTCGGGTCGTGCGCCAAGGTTCCCTCGTCCCGCGAGCGCCATTGTGACAGGGGCACAGCACGCTCACGACACGGCTGGTTGCGCCGCGCCGCAGGCGCTCAGGCCGCGGCGGCCACCCGGATGAAGTCGGCCACCCTGGCCGTCTCCGTCTCGATCGTGTGAGAGCGCGCCTGCTCCAGCCCGGCCCGGATCAGGGAATCGCGCTGGTCCGGGTCGCGGCCGATCTGCGCCACGCACTCCGCCATCGCCCCTGGATCACCGGGCGGGGCCAGCAGGACCGCATCCCCGACCGCGGCGCGGATCCCGCCGACGTCGGTTGCGGCCACCGGCAGGCCGGCCGCGAAGGCCTCGAAGAGGACCTGGGGCAGCCCCTCAGTCCAGGAGACGTGGAGCAGGGCATGAGCTGCCCGGTACTCCTCCGTGAGCCCGCGGTCGTGGGGGATGTAGCCGCGGATCTCGGCGGCATCGGCGAGGCCGAGCTGGTCGAGCTTGCGCTGTAGCTGTTCGCGCAGGGCTCCCTCGCCGCAGATCACCAGTCGCCAGCGGTCGTCAAGCGCCCTGAGGGCAGCCAGCACGTCGGCGAGCGCAAGAGGGTTTTTCTCGGTCTCGAGCCGGCCGACGCTGAGGGCGAGCAGCTCGCCCGAGTAGTCGCGCGACTCCGCCTCCTCGACGGAAGCGATCTGGTCTACCCGGACCAGGGAGACGGAGATCTCCAGGACCGAGCGCCCGTGGCGGTATGCATCGGCGAGCTCGGGGCCGACCACCACTATCGGCCAGAGACGGGCGAGCGCCCGGAACCCCGCCTCCATGAGTCGTGCCAGCGTGACGGGCAGCCTGCGTCCCGGATAGCGGCTGCGCATGTAGGGAACCAGCTCCTGCCGGACACCGAGCACCACCGCGCGGCCCCGAAGCCTGGCGATCAAGGCGAAGGGGAAGGCGAGCGGGTGCGGGCCGAGGATCCAGACGCAGTCGAGATCGTCGAGCGCCCGCCAGAACGGCCGCAGCGAGCGCACCATGCTGCGGAGCGCGAGGAGGGGATTGGAGAGGCTCGGGTAGTGGGGGAGAGGGATCAGCTCGACCGCACCCAGGGGATACCGAGCCGACCCGGCCGGATCGAGCCGTCCCGTCACCACCACCCGCTCCAGCCGAGGAGCGAGGGCGGCGAGGAAGCGGGCAAACGCTCGCTCGGCGTGCGGCTCGCCGTTGGACAGCGCGTAGACATAGTCGGTGTAGACGCCGAGTCGGGGCACCCAACGAGCATATTTCTCGTGCTGTCGCCGTAGTCGGCTAGCTTGAGGCGATGCCATCGGTTGCTCCGCGAAGGCCCGTCGGCCGCCCGATGACGCAAGGCCCGGGTCCCGCCCGCCCGCCCTCGATCCGGCGTCGCCGGGCGACGCTTCCCGCACCGCCGTCGGCCGCGATCCTGCCCCTCCTCTTCGTCGGCGCGCTGCTTGCCTGGTGGGCCTGGAAGAGCGGTGCCTACTTCGGCGCCATCTTCCTGCCGGGCGCGATCGCGCTGCTGGCGCTCACCGCGGCGATGCTCCTCTTCGCGCCCTGGCCCGCCGCGCTGCGTGGCGGCGCGCGTCTCGCGCTCGGCTGTCTCGTCGGCCTCGCCGGCTGGACCCTGCTCTCGATCCTCTGGACGCCCGCCCGGGAGGTGGCCGTAGCCGATACCCAGCGTGTCGTCGCCTACGCCGCCGCTTTCGCGCTCGGCACCTGGACCTGCCTGCTCCTTGGTCGGCGCATGCAGCTGGCCCTCACTCCGCTGGTGGGTGCGGGAGCGCTGGTGGGAATCGTCACCTTGGGCGTGCTCTGGACCGGCAGCGACATCAGCGAGTTCCTGGACGAGGAAGCCACCCTTCGGTATCCGCTGGGCTACCGCAACGCGGTGGCCGCCTTCTTCCTGATCGCGCTGTTCCCGACCGTGGTCCTGGCTGCGTCGCGCGACCTCGATTGGCGCCTGCGCGGCCTCCTGCTCGGCTGCACCACCCTGATGGTCGAGCTCGTCGTGCTCGCCCAGAGCCGTAGCTCCATCTTTGCCGCGGTGGTGGGGGTCGCGGTGCTGATCGCCGTTCATCCGGCCCGGCTCCGCATCCTCGCCTGGCTCGCACTCCCGCTGATCCCGGCGGTCCTGGCGCTCCCGTGGCTGCTCGAGGTGTTCCAGACCGGCGCCGGCAACAGCCCTGAGTCCCTGCCGCCCCTGCGCGACGCCTGCGCCGCGATCACAGCCACCTCCGTGTTCGGGCTGCTCCTCGGCCTCGCCGTCGCCCGTGCCGAGCCCGCCTTCGCGCTTTCCCCACGGTCAAGCAGGAGAATCGGCGTCGGCCTGCTCGGGTGCCTCGCGGTGGTGCTGGGGATCGGCATCATCGCCCTGGCTCGTGCCGAGGGCGGCCCAACCGGCTTCCTTGATCGTCACATCGACGAGATCAGCGCCGGAACGCCGGACCTGACCGAGCAGGGCAGCCGCTTCGGCTTCAACCTCGGATCGAGCCGCGGGGACTTCTGGCGCGTCGCCGCCGACGATTTCGCCGCGAACCCCCTGCTCGGAACCGGGGCGGGCGGCTTCCGGTCCAGCTACCTCGCCGACCGGGATGCCAACACCGTTCAGCCCGAGGACCCCCACAGCATCGAGCTCCTGATGGCCTCCGAGCTGGGATTGCCGGGGGTGCTCTTGTTCGCGCTGTTCGCCGCGGGGGCGACTGTGGGCGTCCTGCGGGCGAGACGGTTGGGGCCATCGGCGGCCGCGCTCGCCGCGGCGGCGCTCGCGGTCGGCGCCTACTGGCTCGCGCACGCCTCCGTGGAGTGGTTCTGGTCCTATCCGGCGATCACGCTTCCCGTTCTGTTCGCCCTTGGCGCGGCGGCGGCGCCGGCGCTGCTTCGCCCCTCCTCAGAGGCCCGGCGCCGCTTCCGCCTCCCGCTCGCCGCCGCCGTAACGCTGCTGGCGCTCTCGATGGTCCCCTTCCTGCTCGCGGAGCGCTACACGAACAGCGGTCTCCGGACCGGCGCCGCGGATCTCGACAGCGCCTACTCCGACCTGCGGAAGGCGGCTGACCTCAACCCGCTCAGCGACCAGCCACTGGCGGCCGAGGCGGTGATCGCCGAGGCGGCCGGCGATCGCCAGCGGGCGCTCGCCGCACTCGATCGTGCCGAGCGCCGGGAGCCGACGGAATGGACCCTCTACTACCTCGAGGCGCGCCTGCTCGCTCCGATCGATCCCGATGGCGCGCGGCGGGCGCTGGAGGAAGCGCACGCGCTCAACCCCAGGGGAGTCGAGGTCGCCGAGTTGGGGGAGGAACTGGGCATCGGCCTCTGAGCCAGGCACGATTCAACGAATGTCCAGGGTTGGGCGATCCATTTCCTACGGCTTACTACGGATTTGCGAGGCCCCAGCTTCGATCTATCATCAACGGACGAACAGGAGCCGATACCGGCGCGATCGCCACAGCAAGGGGATGAGTGCGGTGTTAAAGGAAGGCGCCGGTGCGGACGATGATGCGTTCGAGGCTCTCCAACAGTGATAAGGAAGATCAACATGCGGAAGTTCACGCGTAGCCGTCTCGGGCTCCTATTCGTCGTGACTGCGGTCGCGGCCCTCGTGGCCGTGCCCGTCGCTCTCGCGCAGGATCCGATCAACGACCCCACCTCCGCTCAGTACGACCCGCCGATTTCCGGCACCGCGGGCGGCGCCGCCGGCGCTGCCCAGGGCGGTGGCGCTGCTGGCGGGGAGGGTCTAGAGAGCAACATCGGCTCGCTTCCCTTCACCGGCATGGACCTGATCATCGTGGCTGGCGTCGCCTTTCTGCTGACGGGCACCGGCTTCGCGCTGCGCAGGCTCTCCACGCCGCGAGGGCCGCGGGTCTGACCAGGCGCCCCTGATCGGGGACATCGCGATGACCGACGCGTCGGCACAGCTCGCTCGCGAGGCGCCGCCGCGGCGCTATTTCCCGTACGTGACCGGGCTCAGCGCTCAGCGGATCATCGAGGTCGTGGCGCTGCGACTGGCTCCGGCCGCGACCGGGGCCGCGATCGTCTACTCGCATCTGGAGTCGGAGTGGCAAGGGCTGCTCGTGTTCGCCTCGATCCTCGCGGTGGTTTCCCTGCTGCGCAGATCCCGCTATCCGCTGCATCTGATCCCCTTCGCGTCCGCGGTCCTGTATCTGATTGCCCCCCCGGCGGGCGCCGTCATCGCGATGCTGATCACCTCGCTGGACGGGGACCGCGTCAGCGATCTCACCGCCGACGAGATGGTGGCGCCGGTGCTCGCGGCCTGGCTTGTCACGGGACTCGGGGCGTGGCTGACGCTTAACTTCCGGCGAGATCGCGAGGTGCGGATCGGAGTGATCGGCACCCACGAGTTCGCCCGCAGCCTCGAGGCGGAGCTCAAGGCCGTCGGGGTCAAGGGTTATCGCGTGGTCGGCTGCATCGACCCCGAGGAGTCATGTGCCACCGACACGGTCGCCGGCGTCCGCTGCTTCGGGTCGATGGTTCTGCTTCGACACACCGTCCTCGAGCATGGTCTGGAGCTCCTGGTACTGGGCCCGCTGAGTCCCGCTGCGGCCGAGGCCGCGGATCACGAGTTCAAGGGCGCGGGGCCCTCGCGGCTGGATGTCTTCGAGGCTGTGGCCGAAGGCTGCCTGGACCTGCCCGTCTCGCTGATCGAGGCGGGACAGCTCTACGAGCAGCTCTTCGGCCACGTCCCGCTCGGCACCACGACCTCGGCGTGGTTCCAGTACCTGCTGCACCCGGACTTCAAGGGGAGCTGGCCGATCTCGAAACGGCTCCTCGACTTGGGCGTGGGCCTGCTGGCGGGGATGATCGCCGCGCCGATCGTGGCGATCTCGGCGCTGGCAATCAAGCTCTCCGACGGCGGCCCGATCTTCTACCGGCAGACGCGGGTCGGCGCAAGGGGGCACGAGTTCCAGCTGCTGAAGCTTCGAACCATGCATCGAGATGCCGACGCGGTCGGGGCAGGGGAGGATCAGGTGACGATGGTTGGGCGCCTGCTCAGGCGCCTGCACATCAACGAGCTGCCGCAGATCTGGCAGGTGCTGAAGGGCGAGATGAGCCTGGTCGGCCCACGACCCGAGATCCCCGACATCGTCGCCTCGCTCGAGGCGCGCTTCACCTATTACGACCGCCGGCACCTGCTCAAGCCCGGGATCACCGGCTGGGCGCAGGTGCGCTGCGGGTACTCAGGAACCCTGATCGGCGAGGCGTGGAAGCTATGCCACGACCTGTACTACCTGAAGCGACGGTCGCTTTTCTTCGATCTGCTGATCCTGCTCGAGACGACCAGCACGATCGTGGTCCCGGAGCCGATCAATCGTCCTGACGAGCGGTTCATCGTCAGCGCTCGGAGCGACGAGGAGATTCCCGCGACCCTCGAGGCGACCTAGACGGGCCCAGCTGGGGCGCTTTCGCCTTCCCGCCCGGACCGCGCGCGGCTGGGGCCTGAGGGACTTGCAGCGGCACCTCCTGGCCGCTTCCCAGCGGCTGGTCGGCGGGCGGGGAGCTCGACTCGCCGCCGAGGCTGAAGGCGATCAAGCCGCCGGCGGCGAGGCCCAGCATCGCCACGATGAGCGAACGGCGGTGGCGGCCGGCGAGCGCGAGCATCGCCCGGGCCCTGTCCGCAGAGGAGCCGAGCCGGACCCTCGGGAAACGGGTGCGCCGGCGGCGCGGCGCCAGGGGCCCGGGCGGCGGCAGGCGCTTGGCGCTGCTCGGCTCGGCCGTCCGGGAGGCGCCGTTCTGTTCTTCCGATTCCCCCGACTCGGTGAAGGCGATCTCGCCGGAGCGACGAGCGTCTGCTTCGAGTGGCTCCGGTTCCATCCAGTACTCGCCCTAGGTTACCTGGGGATGCCGGACCGGGAAGGCCCTACGAGCACTCAGTTCGCCTCGACCTTCCCGGCGCGGTTCGCGGCCGTGGTCGACGAGGCCAGGGGCGCGATGGCGGGAATAGCCGCCAGCGCCGGGAGCAACGGGGGGCTGATCCCTCCCGACGCCCTGCAGCGCCTGCACGAGATCTACAG
>JBOGZI010000217.1:0-5760 GCA_050697275.1 Solirubrobacterales bacterium
GCTGTCGACCTTGCACTCGAAGGTCGCGCCCGGCTCTACGGAGGAGAAGCCGAAGCTGGGCGAGGGGTTCGAGATCGTCGCTCCCTCGCCGAGGCCGGAGGTGATCGTCGTCTCCGGCGGGGCCTCGCGCTCGAAGGCACCCATGTCGCACCCGGCGCCCTGGGGACGGAGGACGCCGCGCTGGTCGGTCGCCGGGCAGGACGGCCCTCCGGAGTTGAGCGCCGCGCTGCCGAGGGTCATGAGCGCATGGGTCTCGGTGGGGCCGCCGCTGTTCGCCAGCGGGTCGAGGAGCGGATCCTGACCGAGAACGTTCCCGGTGGTGTCGCCGCCGATCGGCTCGCAGGCCGCTCCGCTCTCGATCAGGTTGTAGCCCTGCGAGGTCACCGCGCCGAAGCAATCCTCGTGCGGACCGGTGTTGTCGGCGAGGATCGTGCCGTGCAGGGTGACCGGTATCCCCCCGGCGCCCCCGCCGACATTGAGGCCGCCGCCCCCAGTCGTGGTCGTATTGTCGGCGACCGTGGTGAAGTTGAGGGAGGTAGTGGCACCGCTCAAGATACCTCCTCCCTCTCCAGTCGCATCGTTCCCGCTGACGGTGCTGTTGGTTACCGTCATCACCGAAGTTGGCGCTCCGCTGCCGTTGCTGATCCCGCCGCCCTCACCAGCCGTAGCGGAGTTGCCGCTGATCGTGCTGTTCTCGATCGTCGTCGTGCCCTGGCCGGCGATGCCCCCGCCGCCGGGCGCCTGGTTCCCGGCGATTGTGCTCTCGGAGATCGTCACGTTGCTGACGCCTCCGCCGACGCTCGCGATGCCGCCACCGCCTCCGGTTGCGCTGTTACCGCTCACGGTCACCCCGTCGAGCGTGATCGTCGCGGTCTGCGAGTCGACCGCGAAGTTCCTGATTCCCCCGCCGAAGTCACTCGTGTTGCCGCTGATGGTGCTGTCGGTGACTATCAGCGCGTTGAAGTTGAGAATCCCGACGTCCTCATTGCCCGAGATCGTGCTCCCGGTGATCGTTGCGTTCCCGCCGATCTGGACGCCCAACCCCCCGTTGTCGCGGACGGTTGAGTTCATGATCACGATGTCTCCGCCGGAGATCCCCGAGCCGGAGTTGGCGTCTATCGAGCTATCGAGGATCGTGTTCGCCCCGCTGACCCCGGAAAACCCGTTGGCGGTCGCGGTGACGTGATCCAACGTCAAGTGGCCTGAATTCAGAATGCCCGTCCCCGGGCTGTCGCGCACCGTCAGGTCCTGGATCCACACCGGATCAGGAACAGCCGGCCCGATGACCGAGACGTTGCCGCCCGCGATGATCGTCGAGGCCTGGCCCGCCCCGTCCACAGTGACCTCGTTGTCCTGGATTATCAGCTGCGAGAGGAGGTTGTAGGTCCCGGCTGGCACGATGATCGTGTCGGCGCCGAGGCCGGGCTCGCAGGCGTCGGGCGACAGGTCGTCCTTAGCCGACTTGACCGCTTCTCTGAGCGAGCAGTCTCCATCGTTGTTCAGCTCGTCGACGGTGGTGTTGACGTTGATCTGCGCGGCGTGGGCCGGCGGTGCGGCGACCAACGCAGCCAGGAAGACGATGCCGATCAGCAGCCGTCCCAAAACGCATCGAGTCGGGACCCGATCTCGCTGCTCCCCCTTCGTTGGGCCGATCAAGCGCAGGTTCGCACCCCAGATCGCCGTGGTGCCCGACGCTATGCCGCGCGAGGGGGCCGACGCAATGGGAGTTCTGGGTACGGGCAGCGGGGTGTCAGCGGGCTGACATGCACTGGGTGCCGATCTCCAGACAGGTACCCGGGTGGCTCCTCGCCAGGGGTGCATAGCTCCGAGGCTTGCTGGCTTATCCCCGGGTGCCGACGATCAGCAGCCTCCGTGGGATCACGATCGCGATGTACTGGCGACGTGCGGCGCGCCGGCGAGACACTATGGCCGATCCAGCCACTTCGATGACCGAGTTGACACCGGACATAGCCGAAGTCGCCGTCGTCAGCCACGGCGTTCTCGATCTGACCTTCGCCGACGGACTGAGCGGCAGGTTGGAAGTCCTCGGGCGCATGCACGGACCGGTGTTCGACGATGCGCGCACCCCCGAAGGCTTCAGGAAGGTCACGGTGGACCCCGAGGCCGGGACCGTGGTCTGGCCGGGCGGGGCTGACCTTGCCCCCGACACGCTCTACGAGCGGCTCCGGACCGGCGTCTGGCCCGAGCGAGACCCGGTCACCTGACGTCCAAGCTGCGAGGTGGGCCTGCTTGGCGGCTCCGCGGAGCCGCCGCGGGTGCGCCCCGCCAACCTGCCCCGCCGATGGTTCGCATCAGGTTGAGACGAGTCGGGTCGAACAAGAACCCGGTCTGGAGGGTGGTGGTCACCGACCGCCGCTCCCCGCGCGATGGCCGCATCATCGAGACGATCGGCCAGTACAACGCGCAGCCCGATCCCTCGCTGATCGTGATCGACGAGGAGCGCGCCCGCCACTGGCTGGAGAAGGGGGCCCGGCCGACCAGGACGGTCGCGACCCTGCTGCGGACCAAGGGCATCGAGTCGGTCGGCTCCTAGCCGGGGCGGCCGCGTGCGCGACCTGCTCGACTACCTCGCCCGCTCGCTGGTCTCCGAGCCCGAGGCGGTCGAGGTTCACGAGGTCGAGGAGATCGAGGGAGAGCTGGTGCTCGAGCTGGAGGTCGCCGACGACGACCTCGGACGCGTGATCGGGCGCGGCGGGCGGGTCGCCAACGCGCTGCGCACCGTGATGAAGGCCGCCGCCACCCGGGCCGAGAAGCGGGTCGTGGTCGACATCCTGGACTGACTGGTTCGGCGGGTCCCGGCCATGCGCATTGACGTCTTCACCCTCTTCCCGGAGCACTTTCAGTGGTTCGTGGGGCAGCGGCACGTCGCCAACGCCCTCGCCGGGGGCTCGGAGATCCGCTTCCACAACTACCGGGAGACGACCCCGCTGAGCGCCGGCCAGGTGGACGACGCCCCCTACGGCGGGGGCGCCGGGATGGTGATGCGGGTCGACGTGGTCGACGCGGCGCTGGAGGCCGCCTACGGGAGCGACCGCGGGCTGGTCCGCAAGATCGGACTGACCGCGACCGGCCCGGTCTTCGACGAGGATCTCGCGACCGAGCTGGCCGAGGAACAGCACCTGGCGCTGCTCTGCGGGCGCTACGAGGGCTTCGACCAGCGGGTCGTCGACCATCTCGCCGACGAGGAGGTCTCGATCGGTCGCTACGTGCTCGCCGGCGGGGAGCTCCCGGCGATGGTGGTCTGCGACGCCGTGCTGCGCAAGCTGCCCGGCGCCCTCGGCGACGCGGAGAGCGCGGTCGAGGAGTCGTTCACCGAGGCGCTCGAGGGGCGCCCGGAGTACCCCCACTACACGCGCCCCGCCAGCTACCGGGGCTGGGAGGTGCCCGAGGTGCTGCTCTCCGGCGACCACGCGAAGGTGCGCGAATGGCGGCTGGCGCGAAGCCGCGAGCCGTCCGGCTGAGCGGCCGCCTCCGCTACGATTCCCGCGGCGCGGGCCCCGGGCACGCGCTTTTTCACGCCCGGCGCACGCCGTTTACCGGCCGCTGAGGCCGAAACCGGATGATCAGCCAGATGAGCACCGTCATCGACAGCCTCGAGCAGCGCGTGATCAAGCAGCGCCCCGCCTTCAAGGCGGGCGATCGCCTGCGCGTCCACTTCCAGGTGGTGGAGGGGAACAGGCGGCGGACCCAGGTGTTCGAGGGGATCGTCCTGAAGCGGCAGGGAAGCGGCGCCCGCGAGACCTTCACGGTTCGCAAGCACTCCTTCGGGGTCGGCGTGGAGCGAACCTTCCCGCTGCACTCGCCGAAGGTCGAGAAGATCGAGGTCGCGGCCCGCGGCGACGTTCGCAGGGCGAAGCTCTACTACCTGCGCGAGAAGATCGGCAAGCGCGCCCGGGTTGCCGAGCGGCGCTGGGGCATCGAGGCGGACCAGCTGATCGCCGCCGAGGAGGCCGAGGCCGTCGACGCGGAGGGCGTCGCGATCAGCGAGGCCCCGGCGGAGGTCGTCGAGCCCGAGGGCGAGGAGGGCGAGGAGACCGAGGGCGAGGGCGAGCCGGAGCAGCAGGCCGACCAGGAAGATGCCGGGCAGGCTGGGGACGAGAAGGCGGCCGAGGACGAGCAGGCCGCCTCTTCGAAGAAGGCAGAAGACTGAAGGTCCCCCGACCCCACACGACGCAGGGCGCGCTCCTCGAGCTCGTCGTAATCGTCGCGCTCGCCCTGGGACTCGCCCTGGGGATCCAGGCGCTGGTCGTGAAGCCGTACCAGATCCCCTCGGAGTCGATGGAGCCGACCCTCGACGTCGGCCAGCGGGTGCTGGTGAATCGCTTCCTCTACCGCTTCACCGACCCGGATGTCGGCGACATCATCGTCTTCCACCCGCCGGCGGGCGCCGAGCGGGGCAACCAGTGCGGCATCCAGAGGCCGAGCGGCACCGCCTGCCCGGAGCCCACCGACGAGCGGGCGGACGTCAACTTCATCAAGCGGATCGTCGCCGGCCCCGGCGACAGGCTTCGGATCGAGAACGGGAAGCCGGTGGTCAACGGGGTGCCCGCCCAGGAGGACTTCATCCTGCCCTGCCGGCCCGGCGGAGAGTGCAATTTGCCGGGAGAGATCACCATTCCGCCTGATCATTACTTCATGATGGGCGACAACCGTGGGGAGAGCGACGACAGCCGCTTCTGGGGTCCCATCCCCCGAGACTGGATCATCGGCAGGGCCTTCGCAACCTACTGGCCGCCAAGGAAGATCGGGATCTTCTAGCGGCCACCAGGCCGCTCCATTCAGGAGCGCAGGGCGAAGCCCGGAGCGACTTGTGGTGGGCGGCCGCCCTGTGGCCGCGATCTGATGGCGAAGCCGAAGCGCCCAACCGCTCGCCGCCTCTTCCGCTTCGACCGCTCCTTCGGGCGGCGCTTCGTCGCCGGCGTCGACGAGGCCGGCCGCGGCTCCCTCGCCGGCCCCCTGGTCGCGGCGGGGGTGCTGATCGACCTGGAGCGGATCGGGCGATCCGAGCGCCGCGCGCTGGCCTGGCTCGACGACTCCAAGCAGAAGTCCCGGGAGGAGCGCGAGCAGCTCTACCCGCAGGTGATCAGGGCGGCGGCCCGCGTCTCGGTTGCGGTGCGCTGCCCCCTCGCCATCGACCGCTTCGGACTCCACGTCTCCAACCTGGCCGCGCTGTCGGACTGCATGCGGGCCGTCGCCGAAGGGGAGGCGACCCGCCTGGTGGACGGGTTCCGGTTGCATCAGTGCGAGCTCGAGCACTCGGCGGTCGTGGACGGCGACGCCCGCAGCGCCGCGATCGCGGCCGCCTCGGTGATCGCCAAGGTGACGCGGGACCGCTACATGCGGCGAGCCGACGGGATCTACCCGGGCTGGAGCTTCGCCGAGAACGTCGGTTACTCGACCCCGGAGCACCGGGAGGCGATCGTCGCCAACGGCATCTGCCCGCTCCACCGGCGCTCCTTCGCCTCGGTCGCCTACAGCCAGCTCGCCCTCGACGGCTCCGAGGGGGACGCCGAGGCCCTCGAGGCGGCGTTCGCCGCCGAGCGCTCAGAAGGCGGCGCGGATGTGATCGACATCCGCGCGGCCCGCGGCGTCGAAGCTGACGCCGACGACGTCGAAGCGGTAGCCGGAGACGCCTGACGGCCCGCGCCGCTGCGCGAGCCACTCGCGGGCGAGCCTCCGCAGGCGCCGCTGCTTGCGCGCGCCGACCGCGTGAGCTGGCCGCTCGGGGCCGCTGAGCGC